>NZ_LOVS01000009.1:0-185639 GCF_001523835.1 Burkholderia sp. ABCPW 14
AATTCCCGCTTGCGCGTGCGCTTCGTCGACAAGTTCAGTCCAAGGTCAGTTTGTTTCATGGGCTACATGCTCGCTGCCTCGACGATTCATGGCAAGCACTCGCGAAGGCTAGTTGTGCAGAATTTCCTTAAGCGATTAACGTGCCAATTGGTACAGTTCCTTAATATATAAAGACATTGACCAGACAATTCCTACCTGAATATTTTTTCACCAACCGAAAGCGTCTCATTCGCGGACACTTTGATACAGATCGAGCGACAGCAGGTGTCTCATCTAACAATTTCGTAATCTTTACGCAGCCCTTGCCGCTTAGCGCCCAGCCCTTTCGTCACAACGGTTTGCGAACCTTTACAGACAAAAATGGAATGATGTGAACATTTCATCTCAATAAAACTAGTGTTCGCGGCGGTTCTCGGGAAACTGTCTCAGATGTGAGTCAGCGAGAGACGGACACACTCTGTCATCCAGCCCACCCATCTCATGTAAACCATTGATTACAAACAATTTAACAAAAACACAAAAAGCTCACCGAACTTAACCGCCGTAAAAAGGTAAAGAATTCTGAACGGCTTTCCCGGATCGGAAATAGATACCGAAAATGGAGGCACCGGTTCCATTAAAAATGGTAAAACCAATTATCATTTTTCGAGGCAATTAAGCTCGTCCGAAATAAATTTAGGAATATTCCTAAATGTCAAAATTTGTGAAATGCGCATCGCATGCAAACCTCAAAAAATCCGACGTGATAATCTGAAATTGCATTTTCAACGTCAAGCAGAATTAACAAATAAAAATCGTACCTGTCTAGCCAGGCAGGGCCGATTGCGCGCGGCGCCCGGCCAGGCTCTGCGCCGTTGATCCGGATCTCCGATCCGGAAAGGACAAACCGTGACTTACCGCGAATTCAAAGAGCCCGCGACGAGGGCCGGCGGCATCATCGAGCTGCCGCACCGCACCGACGCCAACCGCTTCCTCGCAGCGCTCGGCGTCGCCGAGCGCGCGACGCTCGCGAGCCATCTGCAGCTTGTGCACGTGAAGTCCGGCCAGGTGCTGTGCGAACCGGGCATGCCGCTCGAACACGTCTATCTGCCCGTCACGACTGTCATCTCGATCCAGTACGCATCGTCCGACGGCATGACGCTCGAGATCGCGGAGATAGGCAACGAAGGGATCGTGAGCCCGCAGCTCGTCGGCAGCGACGGCGCGATTCCGTGCCGCGTGATCACATGCCGGGACGGCTTCTCGTATCGGCTCAGCGCGCGCGTGCTGTCGAACCTGCTCGAGGAATCGACGCAGTTGCGCCAGGCAGTCTTTCGCTGCACGCACCTGCTGATGGCGCAGGCGAAGCAGATCTCGTTCTGCAGCCGGCATCACGTGCTGAAGAACCAGCTGTGCCGCTGGTTCCTGCTCGCCTACGACCGCTCGCGAAGCGTCGAGATCCAGGTCACGCACAGCATGCTCGCGCAGATGCTCGGCGTGCGCCGCGAAACCGTCACCGACGCGGCCGGCGACATCCAGAAAATGGGGCTGATCCGCCAGTACCGCAGCTCGATCATCCTCGTCGATCTGCCCGGGCTCGATGCGCAATCGTGCGGATGTCACGCGATCATTCGCGAAGAGATGAAGAAGATTTTGTCCGCGCCGACGAGCGCATCGGGCGCGCTCACCGAATTGCGCAGCTAGCCCGTTGCGCGCCGCTCGTTCGCAGCGTCGCGCCTCGCACGACACCGGCGCCGCACGCGCGGCGCGCGGCTCCCGCCTTCGGCGCGACGCCCGGCAGCGTCGGTTAGGTGCCGAACAGAACCGCCTCATGCCCGATGGTCTACTACCCGTCGTACGCCACGCGGGCGTCATATGTCTTGCCCGCAGATACGGGGACCCTCATCCAAGCCGGAGCCGCCAGATGAAAAACGAATTGAGAACAATCATCAAGGACGTCGCGCATCTCGAAGCGTCGATCGACCATATCGCGGACAGCGACGACCTTTACGAAGCGGGCCTGTCTTCGCTGAACACGATTCAGCTGATGCTCGCCATCGAGAAGCGCTTCAACATCGAGATTCCGGACGAAATGCTGAACCGCCAGCTCTTCCAGAGCATCGACTCGCTTGCCGGAGCCGTCACGCATCTGCAGCGTGCCGCGCAATCCGCATGAAGCGCTTCGACGCCGAAACCGGCAACGCACGCGTCGCTGCCGTCGAATCCCTGCTCGTCGACGATCACACGTTGAACGAAGCCGCGCGCCGCGTCGCGCAAGTCGCCGCGCGCTTCGCCGACGCGGTTGATCGCGACGCGCGCTTTCCGACCGAAGCGATCGACGCAATGCGCGAAGAGCGCCTGCTCGGCGCGCTCGTGCCGACCGAACTGGGCGGCCGCGGCGCCTCGCTTGCAGCCGTCGCCGCCGCATGCCGGATCATCGGCCAGGCCTGCTCGTCGGCCGCGATGATCTATGCGATGCATCAGACGCAGGTCGCGAGCATCGTCGATCACGCGCTGTCGAGCGACTGGCACCGCCGCTTCGTCGAGCAGCTCGCCGAGCGCGAATGGCTGCTCGCGTCGGCGACGTCCGAAGAAGAAGTCGGCGGCGATCTGCGCAACAGCCGCTGCGCGATCGAAGCCGAAGACGACACCTTCACGCTCGCGAAGCTCGCGCCGACGATCTCGTACGGCGCGCAAGCGGACGCGATCCTCGTGACCGCTCGGCGCCATCGCGACGCGTCCGCCGCCGAGCAAGTGCTCGTCACGCTGCTGAAGGAAAACGCGACGCTCACGCGGCGCAGCGGCTGGGACACGTTCGGCATGCGCGGCACCTGCAGCGAAGGCTTCGCCCTCGATGCGCGCGGCCGCTGCGAGCAGATCTTCCCCATGCCGTTCGCGCAAATCGCCGAGCGAACCATGGTGCCGACGTCGCACATCCTGTGGGCGGCCGTGTGGACCGGCATTGCGAACGACGCATTCCTGCGCGCGCATCAGTTCTTCCGCGCGCAGATGCAGAAGCAAGGCGGCGCGCTGCCGCCGTCCGGCCGCCGGATCGCCGATGCGCTCGCGCTGCTGCAGGCGATGCAGGCGCGCATCGACGGCGCGCTGCGCCTGCACGAGCACAGCGCCGCGCGCTCGTGGTCCGCGTCGATGGCGCAGGCGGCCGAGATCAACACGCTGAAGACCTACGTGTCGACGACCGCGCTCGACGTGGTCAAGCACGCGACGATGATCTGCGGGATGGCGTCGTACAAGAACGGCACGCCGTACACGCTCGGCCGCCACATCCGCGACCTGCATTCGGCGCCGCTCATGATCAGCAACGACCGCATCGAAGCCAACACGGCCAACCTGCTGCTCGCGTTGCGCCCGGCAACGCTGGAGAGAGAGATTTGAACGACATGACCCATCCTTCCGCCCGCGCGGCCGAAACGGCTCAGGCGCCCATCGATCGCGACGGCGTGAACGCGCTGCGCGACGAGCTCGTCGAAGCGGGGCTGTTGATCTCAACGGGCATTCAGGGCCTCTTCGGCCGCAGCGAGAAGTTCGAGCGCGTCGTCGACGCGCTCGACGCCTACATCACGCGCCTCGGCGCCGACCAGCATGCGGAAGTGCTGCGCTTTCCACCCGCGATGAGCCGCCCCGAGTTCGAGCGCAGCGAATATCTGAAGAGCTTCCCGCAGCTCGCGGGCACCGTGCACAGCTTCTGCGGCGGCGAGCACGATCAGCAGCGCGTGCTGCAATGCCTCGATCGCGGCGAGGACTGGACCGAGAGCCAGAAGCCGACCTATGTCGTGATGACGCCCGCCGCATGCTATCCGGTCTATCCCGTCATCGCGCAGCGCGGCGCGCTGCCCGCCGGCGGCCGGATCGTCGACGCGTTCTCGTACTGCTTCCGCCACGAGCCGTCGCTCGATCCGACACGCATGCAATTGTTCCGGATGCGCGAATACATCCGGATCGGCACGCCCGAACAGATTCTCGCGTTCCGCCAGGACTGGATCGAGCGCGGCACGCGGATGATCGAAGCGTTGCGGCTGCCGAACAGCATCGACCTCGCGAACGATCCGTTCTTCGGCCGCGGCGGCAAGATCGTCGCGAGCAGCCAGCGCGACCAGAACCTGAAGTTCGAACTCCTGATTCCGATCGAATACGACGGACGCCTGACCGCGTGCCTGAGCTTCAACTACCACATGGACCACTTCGGCCTGCTGTGGGGCATCAAGACGGCCGATGCCGATGTCGCGCACACGGGCTGCGTCGGCTTCGGCCTCGAACGCCTGACGCTTGGCCTCTTCAGGCATCACGGCTTCGATCTCGACGCATGGCCGCAGGCGGTACGTGACGTACTGTGGGGACATCGATGAGCAGCATCCTGCTCGACGCGCCGGCGAACGGCGCATCGCTCGAAGAGATCTTCACCGACATCCGGCATCGCGTGCGGCACTACCGGCCGCATGCGCTGCACGGACCGCAGATGGTCTGGAAGCAGACCAACTGCTACGTCGATCTGTGGATCGAAGTGCTCGGCTGGTGGGGGCTCAATCCGTATGCGGCGCTGCCGTTTACGATCACGCTCGACTTCGAGGGCGACCAGTTCTCGTTCTTCAAGTTTCCGTTCGAGGATCTCGAGACGCTGTACGGGATCGTCGTGCAGGAGCATGCGATTTTCGAGCCGGTCGACGTGCACGTCGAGAACCAGGTCGCGCGCGGCCGTCTGATGCTCGCCGAAGTCGATGCGTGGTATCTGCCGGATACGCGCGGCAACAGCTATCAGACCGATCATACGAAGACGACGATCGGCATCGACGCGATCGACCGCGAACGGCGACGCGTCGGCTACTTCCACAACAGCGGCTACTACCTCGCGGAAGGCATCGACTACGACGGCCTGTTCGGCAAGCACGCGCCGTCGCAGCTCGTGCCGTACGTCGAATGCGCGAAGCGCCGATTCAAGCCGCTCGAGGAACGCGAGCTGTGCGAAGCGTCGCTCGCGCTTCTGGCGCGCCATCTGAAGCGGCGGCCGACGTCGAATCCGATCGCGGCGTTCCGCCAGCGGCTCGCGAGCGACGCGAAGACGATCGCGTCGCAGCCGATCTCGTACTTCCACGCGTATTCGTTCAACACGGTGCGGCAGCTCGGCGCGAACTTCGAGCTGTTCGGCCGCTATCTGCGCTGGCTCGAAGCGAGCGGCTGCAGCGGCCCGTTCGACACGCTCGTCGCCGCATGCGACACGATCGCGTCGGAATCGATGGTGCTCGAATTCCGTCTCGCGCGCGCGAGCGCGCGCGGCAAGGAGGAGCGCGGCGAAAGCAGTCTCGACATTCTCGAGCGCGCGTATGCGTCGCTCGTCGGCGGCGTCGCGCGAATCGCGCCGCCCGGCAAGGCCGAGCCGAATCCGCCATTCGGCACGCTGTACGTGCCGCCGAGGCCCGTCTCCGCGGTCAGATGAAATCCGCGCCGGATCGCGTGGCGCACAGCGCCGCCCAATGGACGTTGATCGCGACGCCCGCTGGCGCGATCGCGCGACCGAGCGAGCTCTGCGATGCCGGCTGGTGCGCCGCGCCCGTGCCCGGCACCGTCGCGCAGGCGCTCGCCGCCGCGCGGCGCTTCGATCCCGCGCATCCGTATCCGCTCGGCGACAGCGACTACTGGTATCGAACGACCTTGCACGGCGCGGGACCGCGCATCGTCCGCCTGAACGGTCTCGCGACGATCGCCGAGGTCTGGCTCGACGATACGCTGCTGCTCTGCTCGGACAACATGTACGTCGCGCACGACGTCGCCGTGACGCTCAGCGGTGCGAACCGTTTCTCCATCTGCTTCCGCTCGCTCGACCGGCATCTCGCCGCGCACCCGCCGCACGGCCGTGCGCGCTGGCGCACGCGTCTCGTCGACACGCCCGCGCTGCGCGGCGTGCGCGCGACGTTCCTCGGCCGGATGCCCGGCTGGTTTCCGGCGATCGAGCCGATCGGTCCGTGGCGCGCCATCGAAATCGCGAATCCGGCCGGCGCGCCGACGATCTTGCGCGACACACTGCGCGCGACGCTCGACGGCCGCGACGGCATCCTCGACGCGACGCTCGAATTCGCCGCGCCGCTCGCGAACGCAACGCACGCGCAACTCGTCTGCGGCGCGCACGCGGCGGCGCTCGAGACAACCGGTCCGCGCACCGCGCGCGCGACGCTCAGGATTCCGAATGTCACGCCGTGGTGGCCGCACACGCACGGCGAGCCGGCGTTGTACGAGGTCGGCGTCGAAGTCGGCGGCGCGACGATTGCGCTCGCCCAAACCGGCTTTCGCACGCTCGCCGTCGAACGCGGCGCCGATGGCCGAGGCTTCGCGCTGTCGGTCAACGGCACGCCGATCTTCGCGCGCGGCGCGTGCTGGACGAGCGCGGACCCGGCTGGCCTGCAGGCCGATCCCGCCGCATACCGCCGCGCGCTCACGCTCGCGCGCGACGCCGGCTGCAACATGATTCGCGTCGGCGGCACGATGATCTACGAAGCCGACGCGTTCTACGCGCTGTGCGACGAACTGGGCCTGCTCGTCTGGCAGGACTTCATGCTCGCGAACTTCGATTATCCGTCGGCCGACTCGCGCTTCACCGAGTCGCTGAAGCGCGAAGCCGAACAGTTTCTCGATCGGCACGCCGCGCGGCCGTCGATCGCCGTGCTGTGCGGCGGCAGCGAAATCGCGCAGCAAGCGGCGATGGTCGGGCTCGCCCCCGACGAGCGTCGCGCGCCGCTCACCGAGCAGTTGCTCGCCGAGCTCTGCGTCGCGCATCGGCCCGATGCGATCTACGTCGCCGATTCGCCGCACGGCGGCGTATTGCCGTTCGCGCCGCGCGAAGGCGTCACGCATTACTACGGCGTCGGCGCGTATCTACGGCCGCCCGAGGACGCGCGCCGCGCCGGCGTGCGCTTTGCGAGCGAGTGCCTCGCGTTCGCGAACGTGCCGTGCGACGCGACGCTCGCCTCGATCGGCTCGCCCGCCGCGCACGAGCCGGGCTGGAAACGCGCGGTGCCGCGCGATCCGGGCGCGCCGTGGGACTTCGACGACGTGCGCGACCATTACCTGCGCACGCTGTACGGCGTCGAGCCCGGGCGTTTGCGCGGCAGCGATCCCGCGCGCTATCTGACGCTGTCGCGCGCGATCGTCGCCGATCTCGTCGCCGAGACGCTGTCCGAATGGCGGCGCGTCGGTTCATCGTGCGCGGGCGCGCTCGTCTGGCAGTTCCAGGACGTGATGCCGGGCGCCGGCTGGGGCCTCGTCGACGCGCATGGCCGGCCGAAATCCGCCTGGCATGCGTTCAAGCACGTGTCGCGACCACGGCAGATCCTGCTGACCGACGAGGGGCTCAACGGTCTCGACGTACACGTGCTCAACGACACGCCCACGCCGCTCGACGCTCGCATCGAGCTCGTCGCGTTGCGTGACGGCAGGACGCCCCTCGTGCGCGTGAACCATGCGTTGCGCATCGGCGCCCACGCCGGCGTATGCATGAACGCCGCCGATCTGCTCGGACGATTTTTCGACTTCACGTACGCGTATCGCTTCGGCCCGCGCGAGCACGACGTCGTGCTCGCATCGCTGTATGCGGCCGACGGCGCGCTGCTGTCGCAGGCCTTCCACTTCCCGGAACGTACCGCGCCGACCGTGTTCGAGCGCGGCGACATCGGTCTCGAAGCAAGCGCCGCGTATCGCGACGGCCGCTGGCACGTCGACGTGCAGACGCGCACGTTCGCGCGCTACGTGCACGTCGTCGCGCCCGGCCTGCTGCCGGACCTCGACTGGTTCCATCTCGCGCCGGGTGCCGCCGCGCGAATCGAGCTCGCCGCCGACCCTCATTCCCCCGCTTCCGACGACAACCAACCCGACGCGCCCGCAGCTCGCCCTGCGCCGCCCGCGATCGAGGTGCGCGCACTGAATTCCAACAAGACCGTTCGCCCGAGGATAGAAAATTGAGACCAGTTCGATTCGACGATTGCTTAGGATGGCTGCATGAGGGGCGCACGCGACGCGGCGCCGTTATTTGCGAGGCGCTCGGACACGAGGCGTTGTGGACGCACAAGGTGGTACGCGCGCTCGCCGAGCGTCTCGCCGACGACGGCATGTGGGTGCTGCGCTTTCATTACCCGTCCGCGGGCGATTCGGCGGGCGACGATCTCGCGCCGGGGCGGCTGCCTGCGAGCGTCGCGAGCGTGCGGCGTGCGCTCGCCGTGCTGCGCGACAGCGCGTCCGTCGACGACGTCACGCTCGTCGGCCTGCGCGCGGGCGCCGCGTTCGCGACGCTCGCGCTCGCGGGCGACGACGCGCCCGCCGTCGATGCATTCGTCGCGCTCGCGCCTGTCGTGCGCGGCCGCGCCTATCTGCGCGAGCTGTCGGTCGTGCAGAAGCGCTGGCTCGACACGACGCCGCCCGCGATCCGCGAACAGCATCACGAAGAACCGTGGCTCAACATCCTCGGCCATCGCTACCCGGCCGATTTCGTCGCCGATCTGAAGCAGATCGATCTGAACGACGCGGTCGCGGCGACGATCGCGCCGCCGCGCGCCGCGCTGCTCGTCGATACCGACTACGGCGACGGTCCCGCGCTGCGCGCCGCGCTCGTCGCGCGCGGCGTGTCGACGGACCTCGAGTGTTTCCCGGAATGGCCGAACGCGCTGCAGGAAGGCGCGCGCTCGCGCGTGCCGCTCGCGGCGCTTGAATCGATCGCGCACTGGATCGGGCGCGGCGAACGTGCGGCGGAGTCGGCTTCGGAGCCGGAGTCGGCTGCGGCCGTGCGCAACGATCTCACGGCCGCCGCACCGGCGTCGGATGAGGCGATCGCGATTGCATCGCGCATCGCCGTGACGGCCAACGCAGCGAACGCTTCAAATGCAACGCGCGCCGCACATCGGGCGAAGGCCTCTGCGCCGATCACGTTCGCGTTCGACGGCGTCGCCGAAACGCTCGTCTACATCGGCGCGAAGCGCCTCGTCGGCACGCTGTGCGAACCCGTCGCGCCTGCGCGCGCCGGCACGCCGTGCCTGCTGATCGCGAGCACCGCGGCGAATCCGCGAAGCGCGGACGGCCGCATCGGCGTGCGACTCGCGCGCACGCTCGCGCAACGCGGCATCGCATCGCTGCGGGTCGACATCGAAGGCATCGGCGACAGCGGCGCACGCGCGCCGGACGATCAGTCGGTGGTGCTGTATTCCGATCCGGCGATCGCGGACGTCGTCACGGCCGCCGACTGGCTCGGCGCGCGCTGCCGGCGGCCGGTCGTCGCGTTCGGCGTGTGCTCGGGCGCGTTCGCCGCGCTGCATGCGGCCGCGCATGCGCGTGCGACCGTCGGCGTGATTGCGGTCAATCTGCCGCGCTTCATCTGGCCGCGCGGGCTCACGATCGCCGAGGCACGCAAGCAGCAGACGAACTCCGCGCGCGGCTATTTCGCGTCGATGCGCGACTGGAGCAAATGGCGCCGGCTGCTGCGCGAAGGCCGCGATCTGCGCCCTGTGCTGAGCGCGCTGCGTCGCCACGTGAGCGCGCGCCTGAGCGGGCCGGCAGGACGCTTCGCCGAACGGCTCGGCCAGCCACCGAAACGCGACACGCCGCGCGGCCTGATCAAAGCGCTCACTGACCGGAATGTCCACACGATGCTCGTCTACGGCGAATTCGACCCCGGCGTCGACGAACTGAGCCGCTACTTCGGCTCGCCGCGCCGCGCGTTCAAGCGCTCGCCGCTCGTGAGCGTCGAGATGATCCGCCTGCTCGATCATTCGGTGTACGGCACGTCGGCGGCCGAAATGGTCATCACGCTCTGCATCGACACGTTGACGGGCTGGGGCGACAAGACGCGCGGACCGCAGCCGCGCATCCGGCCGGCAGGCAGGCGGCACGGCGCGCCGCACGCGGCTTCCGCCGATGCGGCCGCGTCGTCCTGACGGCGATGCCGCTCGCACGAGCGCGCCGCTTTCGCCGCGGCGCACCGGCGCACCGGCGCATCAACTGGACGAAGCTGTGCTGCGCGGACGCTCGATGCCGTACGCTTCCATCCATCGATACAGCGTCGCGCGCGAGATGCCAAGCTCGCGCGCGGTGCCGGCGAGACGCCCGCGATTGCGCAGCAGCGCGAGTTCGATCACTTCCCGCTCGATCGATTTGCGAATCGCGGCGACCGACAGCGGCGCGACCTCGATGCAATGGTCGAGTTCGAGATCGTGCGCGGTGACGAGCCGCCCTTCCGCCATCACGAGCGCACGGCGCACGCGATTGATGAGCTCACGCACGTTGCCCGGCCAATCGTGCTTGTAGAGCGCCGAGATCGCATCGGTCGAGAAGCCGCGCACACGGTGCCGCGCATCGGCGCGAAAGCGTTCGAGCATGTGCCGCGCGAGCAGCTCGATGTCCTTGCCGCGCGCGCGCAGCGGCGGCTGATCGACGCGCAGCACGCAAAGACGGTGATACAGGTCCGCACGAAAGCGCCCGTCGTTCATCGCGCCGCGCAGGTCGACGTGCGTCGCCGAAACGATGCGCACGTCGACGGGCACGGGTTCGTTGCTGCCGAGGCGGTGGATCGTGCGCTCCTGCAGGAAGCGCAAGAGACTCGCCTGGCTTTCGAGCGGCAGATCGCCAATCTCGTCGAGCAGCAGCGTGCCGCCGTTCGCCGCTTCGACGTGGCCGATCTTGCGCGCGCTCGCGCCCGTGAACGCGCCGCGCTCGTAGCCGAACAGTTCCGACTGCAGCAGATGCGGCGGAATCGCGCCGCAGTTCACCGCGACAAACGGCCCCGCGCGGCGCGCCGAATGCTGATGGATCGCGGCCGCCGTGAGCTCCTTGCCGGTACCCGTCTCGCCCGACACGAGCACGGGCGCGTCGGTGCGCGCGATGCGGCGCACCGTGTCGAACAGTTGCAGCATCGCGTCGCAGGTGCCGATCATCCCCTGGTCGGCGGACGCGATGGGCGCCGTGCTCGGCGTGAACAGACACTCCATGCCGTACGCATGGCCGACCGCGTCGGCGATCCGCTGATGCGATGCCGGCAGCGTGATGTAGTCGAAGCAGTAATCGCGCAGCAGTGTGCGCACGTCGGGCACGTTCGCCTGTTGCGCTTCGACGAGCGCGACCCACGCGACGTTGCGCAGCGACGCGCACACGGATGCGACCGCGTTCATCTCTCCGATCGACACGGCGCTCAGATCGAGAATGCCGCCCGTGACTTCGCCTGCCGTCGTGCGCACCTGGTTCGCGCTCGTGACGACCGATATCTTCCAGTCGCGGCGCGCGAGTTCCCGGCGCAGCAGCGTCGACGGCTGATGCGTCCAGTAAATCAGCGGCCGCTGTCGGATAGATCTCCGGGAGAGCCCCCCGATGATCGCGCTAGTCGTCACTGGTGCCTCCGATAATGAACTGACTGTGTGACTCGACGAATCCATGTGTGGGCGAAGCCGACAATCGTCCGCCTGCCGGCAACGCAGCGCGAGACGGGAGCGTGTCGCGCCCCGCCCGTACACGATGCCGGGACGCGCCCGCTCGTATCGTTCGGGAGCGCACGTCAGATGCCTCTTTGGTCTCTGATTGAAGGTTAGATTTCGCAAAGAAAGCGGCGACGTATCGTTTCGGCCGCGTTTTTTTACGTGCGGCGCGCCGCGGGATCGGCAAGCGGCCTTGGACAAGTGACGCAAGCTCCGCTCCGAAAGCCGCGACACGCGTCGAATCGCCCGCGTGGCCGGGCTTGTTGAACTCGTCCGGAAAGATCGCGCGGCACACCGCGCAATCCTCATCACCTCGCTCTCTCAGGATGGCATTACTGCGTCATGCTCATGAAGCCGACTGTCGAAGTTACTCTACCATTCGCACTCTTTTACGATCGAATTCCCAACCTTGATTTGACCATCGTTGACCATTTATTGGGCAATTGCCACGGGCGGAACCGGACACCTTCACCACTGCCTGCCCATTGTGGCGCAGCCGCGCCGTAATGTTTGTGTATGAATGAAACAAATCCTTCCGGATCGATCGATGCCTGCCCGGTTTTTATTGAGATAAGACATTTGCGTTATTCCGTTGAGTCATTTCGTTGAATGTCTGCGTGGCTTCTCTGCGTTGCTTGAATATGGCTCGCGCGTTCAGCGCGTATCGTCGAGCCAGACGCGGCTCCATTCGGCGATTTTCGGCGCGGCATGCGAAATCCATGCGCTCACAGGTGCGCTTCGTCCGTAGCACGACAAGGCGATCGTGCAAGCCGCCGCGATGAACGCGATCGTCGATCGCGAAACGCCCGCGGCACGTCGTGCGGCGACGGCGTCGACGTACACGTGCGTGTTGCGATCCGCACGCATCGACATCGAATGCACCGCGCCTGCATGCGCGTCGCCTGCACGCGCTCCGGCGCGACGCAAGCGACTCGCCGTCGACATCGCGACGCCCGCGCCAAGCAGCCAGCCGGATACGATTTCGGACCACGAATGAAAGCCGAGCAGCACGCGCGAAATGCCGATCGCGAGTGCGAACGCAAGACCCGCCGCCAATGCACGCCGTACGTGTGCGTCGCGCACGCAGATCGCCGCGACGAGCGGGTACACGGCGGCGCCGAGCATCGTGTGACCGCTCACGCCGGTGAATCGCCAGGCGGCGATGCCGATTCCCCAGCCTGCGTAGACAAATTTCGTCGACGCGACCAGGCCGACCGCGCATGCGAAACCGATCGCCCAATACAGCGCGGCGCGACGGCGTCCGGTCGCGGCGAGCCAGCTCGACACCGCGACGGCGAGCGGCGCGGTAAGAAACGGGTCGCCAAAATTGGTTAACAGAACGAGTAATCGCATCACATCAGATAGAAGAAGCGCCCGCGCTCAAGTGCGCGCGAGCGTTTCGTTCCGGGAAGCGTCGTGCAGCGACGTCGTCGCGTCGCGTTCGACGGGCGCGTTGCCCGCCGAAAACAGCGACGCAAGCGGCTCGGCTTGCGTCGTGGGGACGATCGGGGCGCCCGGCGCCGGCACGGCGCCCGACGACTCGCCCAATTCCGCTTGCAAGGCAGCATAGCCTTCGAGCACGAAACGCGAGAATGCCGAGCGAAACCGCGCGGCGCTGAAACGCTCCGCATTCGCGCGACACACGTGCGGATCGAACGCGCCCGCCGGCATTGCATCGAACCGGTCGATCGCATCGATCAGCGCGTCGCACGTCTGCTTCGCATAGAAAAGACCCGTCGGCGCGGTGCCCGCCGCGCGCACCGATTCGCAGACGCCGCCCTTGCCGTACGCGATCACGGGCGTTCCGCATGCCTGCGCTTCGACGGGCGAAATGCCGAAATCCTCTTCCGCCGCGAACACGAACGCCTTCGCGCGCTGCAGATGATCGTGCAGCACGTCGAACGGCTGGTAGCCCAGCAGCGTGACGTTCGGGCCCGCGAGCGCGCGGATCTTGCCGGCCTCCGGCCCGTCGCCGATCACGACGAGCCGGCGCGACGGCATGTGCGAAAACGCTTCGACGATCAGATCGATCCGCTTGTACGGCACGAGCCGCGAGGCGGTCAGATAGAAGTCGTCCTTCGTGTCGCGCAGCGCGAGATGATCGACGTCGACGGGCGGATAGATGACCGTCGCATCGCGTCGATACGTCTTGCGAATGCGGCGCGCGACGAAACGCGAATTCGCCGCGAGCAGATCGACGCCGTTCGCCGAGCGCGCATCCCAATTGCGGATGTAATGCAGCAGCGTGCGCGCGAGCGCCGACTTCACGCCGCGCGCGAGCCCCGCTTCGTTCAGGTACTGATGCTGCAGATCCCATGCATAACGGACGGGCGAATGCACGTAGCTCGCGTGCAGTTGATCCGGCCCGCTCAACACGCCCTTCGCGACCGCATATGAGCTCGACAGGATCAGGTCGTAGCCGGACAGGTCGAATTGCTCGATCGCGAGCGGAAACAGCGGCAGGTAGCTGCGGTATTTGCTGCGCGCGAACGGCAGCTTCTGGATAAACGACGTGCGCACCGGCCGGCCACGCAGGCACGAGCGGTCGTCGAGAAAATCGACGAGGCTGTAGATGTCGGCTTGCGGAAAGCAGTCGATCATCTGCGCGAGCACACGCTCCGCGCCGCCATGCACCACCAGCCAGTCGTGAACGATTGCTACCTTCAAACAGGAAGTCCTTTTGATGTGCGCATAGGCGCGTCGAATCGAACGCAGGTTGCGTCGTCAGCGGGCGGCGCGGCGGGCACGGTGTCGCGTCGTCATCGCATGACGGACATTATCCGAACAAGCGCGGATGCTCTATGTGCGGAAGCGCACAGTACGCAGGGATCGGCGCAGCGGCTCGCGTGCGCAGCGCATCTCGGCATGCAGCACGCCGCGTCGCGCTCGTCACGCGCACGGTACGCTTTCGAACAGAACGGCACGAGGTCCGCCCGTATCTTGGCGACCATAGGCCGCATCGGAAACATCTCATGTCGCGGCGCACAAACCCCCCGCCGCACGACGCGGCACGCGGCCCAGAAACGAGGACCCTCCATCATGGACTGGACATGCTGCGAATTCAGGCATCTGAATTCGAACGAGCTTTACATGATCCTTCGCGCACGCAACGCAGTCCTGGTCGTCGAGGATGCGCACACGTATCTCGACATCGACGGCAAGGACGAATTCGCGATCCACGTATTCGCAACCGACAAGCGCGGCGAACGGCCGTCGATCGTCGCGTATGCGCGTCTTATGCCGGGTGACGACATCGATCCCGAAACGACGATCGACAAGATCCTGACGAGCGCCGCGCATCGCGAAGACAGGACGATCGACGCGCTGATCGAACACGTGCTGGCCGCCGCGCACGCGCGCTGGCCGGACGCGCCGGTGCGCGTTCAGGCGCCCGCGCATCGCGAAGACTTCTACAACCGCTTCGGCTTCCGCAAGGTCGACGGGCCGTATCTCGAGCACGGCGCGCCGTATGTCGGCATGCTGCGCGCGGCGAGCAGCCCGTCGAAGGCCGTGCGCAACCTGCTCGATTTCGTCGGCACCGCGACGACCGCGAGCGCCGTCGCGAAATCGGCGCCGCGCGCGAAGCGCAAGGCCGACGCCGAATCCGCCGCCAACGGCGAGCGCTATGCATTCGCCACCCAACTTCCCGCCGATTCCGGGATGAACCGATGACCGATCACGCCATGAACCCGACTTCCGCCGCGCCGCGCCAAGCGCTGCCGCGCATCCTGCCCGTGATTCTCGCGGGCGGCTCCGGCACGCGCCTCTGGCCGCTGTCGCGCGAGCATCATCCGAAACAACTGATCGATCTGATCGCCGACGAATCGCCGCTGTCCGCGACCGCGCGCCGCCTCACGGGCATCGCGAACGCCGAGCTCGCCGACACGCTGCTGCTCGTCTGCGGCGAGCAGCATCGCTTCACGAGCGCCGCGCAAGTGAGCGCACGCGGCCTCAAGGCGCGCATCCTGCTAGAGCCGGCCGCGCGCAACACGGCGCCCGCGCTCACGCTCGCCGCGCTCGAAGCGCTCGCGCATCACGGCGATCCGGTGCTCGCGGCGATGCCCGCCGATCATGCGGTGTCCGACACGCGCGCGTTCCAGGACACGATCGCGCAAGCCGCGCGCTACGCGCAGGACGGCGCGATCGTCACGCTCGGCGTGCTGCCGCGCCGCGCGGAGACGGGTTACGGCTACATCAAGGTAGGCGCGCCGCTCGCGGATTCGCAGGGCGTCGAAGGCGGCCACGCGATCGACAGCTTCGTCGAAAAGCCGCATCAGGAGCTCGCGCAGCAATACCTGCAATCCGGCGACTACTGGTGGAACAGCGGCATCTTCGTCGTGCGCGCGTCGACGTGGCTCGCCGCGATTCGCGCGCTGCATCCGGACATGCATGCGGCATGCGAGGCCGCATGGCGCAACGGCACGACCGAAGGTCCGTTCTTCAAGGCGGACGCGGCCGCGTTCGCCGCCTGCCCGTCCGACTCGATCGACTACGCGGTGATGGAGCGGTTGACGGGCGCGCGCGAGCTCGACATGCCGGGCGTGATCGTCCCGCTCGCGGCCGGCTGGTCCGACGTCGGCTCATGGGACGCGATCTGGGAACTGCTGCCGAAGGACGAAGCAGGCAACGTCGCGCGCGGCGACGTGCTGTTCGAAGGCACCGAGGACAGTTTCGCGCGCTCCGAGGGCCGGCTCATCGCATGCGTCGGGCTGAAGGACGTGGTCGTCGTCGAGACGCCCGACGCCGTGCTCGTCGCGAACAAGCATCGCGTGCAGGACGTGAAGACCGTCGTCGCGCGCCTGAAGTCCGGGCAGCACGAGCAGGTGCGCGATCACCGCAAGGTGCAGCGCCCATGGGGCTACTACGATTCGATCGATCGCGGCGAGCGCTTCCAGGTGAAGCGAATCGTCGTCGATCCGGGCAAGCAGTTGTCGCTGCAGATGCACTATCACCGCGCCGAGCACTGGATCGTCGTGCGCGGCACCGCGAAGGTCACGCGCGGCGACGAAACGTTCCTGCTGAGCGAGAACGAATCGACGTACATCGCGGTCGGCGCCGTTCACCGCCTGGAGAACCCGGGCAAGATTCCGCTCGAGATCATCGAGGTTCAATCGGGCGATTATCTCGGCGAAGACGACATCGTCCGCTTCGACGACCGTTATGGCCGCGCGAGCGCGCAATCCGCGCCCGAAGCGGCGAAGCCGGCCGCGGCCGGGCTCGAGCCGTCCGCCGAGCCCGCCCGCGCGCTCGGCGAGCACTGAGAATCGCGGGCGGACCGCCCGCGTCGTTTCGCATGAAAGTACTCGTCATCAACGATTTCGCCCGCAAGGGCGGCGCCGAAGAGGTCTACCGGACATCGGCCGACGTGTTGCGTGCGCAGCCGGGCGTCGATGTCGCGACGTTCGACGAAAGCGCGTTCGGCGGCGCATCGAACGGCGCGGCGCGCGCATGGAACGCCCCCGCCGCGCGCGCGCTCGCGGCCGTCCTCGAACGCGAGGCGCCGCAGCGCGTGCTCGTGCACAACTACCACAATCTGCTGTCGCCTTCCGTCGTGCCGGTGATCGCGCGCTACAAGCGGCGCGCCGGCTGTCGCGTGTACCTCACGTGCCACGACTATCACCTCGTCTTCTACAACCCGAATCTGCTGACCTATCCGGGCGGCCGCGCAACGCCGCTGCCGCTCGATGCGCTCGCGCGCGGCACGCGGCTCTTCGAACGCGCGAGCCCGCGCGGCGCGCTGCACGACGCGATCAAGAAGCTGCATTGGCATGCGATCGACGCGCTCGTCCAGCCGGCCGGCGTATTCGACCTGCTGCTCTGCCCGAGCCCGTACATGCGCGACGCGCTCGCGCAGCGCGGGATCACGCGCACCGCGCTGCTGCACAATCCGGTCAGCACCGCGCTCACACCGCGCGAACCGAAATGCGTGAATCGCGAAAAGCTCGACCTCGCGTTCGTCGGCCGCATCGATCCCGAAAAGGGGCTCGACGAATTCCTCGAACTCGCGCGCGCGTCGCGCTTCGATCGCATCGCGAGCGTGACCGTGTACGGCGACGGCGGCCAGCGCGCGGCGCTCGAACGCAAGTACGCGGACCTGATCGCCGCGGGGCAGTTGCGCTTTGCCGGCCGCCTCGATCACGCGCAGCTCTTCGTCGCGCTGCGCGAGCACGACGCGCTCGTGCTGCCGTCGGTATGGGCGGAGAACGCGCCGCTCGTGATCGTCGAGGCGGCGATGATCGGGCTGCCGGTGCTCGTCCACGACGTCGGCAGCCTGTCGAGCTTCGGCGACGAGATCGGCAACAAGATCCGCTACACGCGCAACGCGACGAGCCTCGCGCACGCGCTCGACGCGCTGCGCGCGCATCTGCGCGATCCGCCGCGCCGCTACGACTGGTCGTTCTACACGCGCCGGCATTACGCCGAGCGTCTGACCGCGTTGCTGCAACTGAGCGCCGACGAAATCCGGGAACTCGCGCCACAATGCGATTGATCGATCCGGTTCACTCCGGCGCGTGCGCCACGCGCGCACGCGCCAAGATGTCGCCCGTGCGACGCGAAGGCCACGCATGACGACCGTCCGCCAGAACTTTCTGCTGCTGATGACGCTGCAGATCTCGACCTATGTCGTGCCGCTCGTCACGCTGCCGCTCCTCACGCGCGTGCTCGGGCCGCAGGCATACGGACAGTTGTCGCTCGTGCTCGCCGTCATCACGTATTTCATCAATTTCACCAACTACAGCTTCGATCTGACCGCGACGCCGCGCGTCGCGCTCGCGCGCGACGATCTCGCCGCGCGCTCGAGGATCTTCTGGGCGACCTTCGCCGCGCAGGCCGCGATCACGGTGGCCGGCTTCGCGATTCTGCTCGCGCTCACGTTCGCGCTCGAACGCTTCGCGCTCGACCGCACACTGCTCGTCATCGGCTTCGGGATGACGGTCGGCGCCGCGCTCACGCCCGGCTGGTATTTTCAGGGCATCCAGAAGCTGCGCATCTACAGCATCACGCTGTTCGTGTGCCGCGCGCTCAGCGTGCCGGCGATGTATCTGCTCGTGCGCTCGCCGGCCGATCTGATCGACGCGGTCGCGATCAACGCCGCCGTGCCGCTCGTGTGCGGCGTGCTCGTGTTCGGCTATCTGATCGTGCAGCGCGAAGTCGAGTTCGTGCGCATCGGCGTCGTCGACGTCACCGCGTCGCTCAAGGGCGGCTGGCAGGTGTTTCTCGCGTCGACGTCGGTCGCGTTCTATGCGTCGACGAACACCGTGCTGCTCGGCTTCGTGTCGGGCAACGTCGCGGCGGGCTACTTCGCCGCCGGCGACAAGCTGATCCGCTCGGCGATCAGCCTGCTGCAGCCGCTGAAGGCAGCCGCGTATCCGCACGTCAGCTACCTGATGCATCACGCGCGCGAAGACGCGATGTCGTTCCTGCGCAAGCTGCTCGTCGTGCAGGGCGCGATGGTGCTCGCGATTTCGATGACGATCTTCGCGCTCGCGCCGCTTGCCGTGCATATCCTGTACGGCCCGACCTACGAGCCGACCGTCGGCGTGCTGCGCTGCATGGCGTTCATTCCGTTCATGGCCGGCATGACCGATCTGTTCGGCGTACAGACGATGCTGCCGCTCGGCATGAAGACCGCGTTCAGCCGTGTGCTGATTTCCTCCGGCGTGCTGAACGTCGCGCTGCTGCCGATCCTCGCGAAGTTCTTCGCCGAGCAGGGCGCGGCCGCCGCGGTGCTGATCGCCGAGACCACGGTCGCCGCCACGCTCGCGTATGTGCTGTACCGGCGCCGCGTGTCGATCTTCGCGCGCCCGGCGCCGCGGCCCGCCGCGGACGGCTGACGGACGGCGGTCCTCGGCAGCGCATACGGCGCCAGGGTCCCTTCACGCGAACGACGGGCTGGCGAACGCGCATCGCCGGTCGCAATGACGGCCGCTACGGATACACTGCCTCGCTCCACGGCACGGGCCGGCCGATGTAATAGCCCTGCGCATAGTCGACGCCGAGCGCGGTGAGCTTTTGCAGCGTCGCCGCGCTGTCGACATACTCGGCGATCGTCTTGCAGTTCATCGCGTGACCGATGTCGTTGATCGACGCGACGATGCCGAGGCTCGCCGCATCATCGTTCGCGATGTCCGTCACGAAGCTGCCGTCGATCTTCAGATACTCGACCGGCAGTTGCTTCAGATAGCTGAACGACGCCATCCCCGCACCGAAATCGTCGAGCGCGAATCGGCAGCCGAGCGCTTTCAGTTCGTGCATGAAGCGCAGCGCGCCGGCCAGGTTCGCGATCGCGGCCGTCTCGGTGATCTCGAAGCAGATCAGCGCGGGCGCGACGCCCGTCCGCGCGAACTGGTCGAGCACGTAGCCGAGAAAGCGTTCATCGCCGATCGACATCCCGGACAGATTGATCGCGTATTCGGTGAAACGCCGGTACGGCGTGCGCGCGAGCGCGTCGAGCACGGTGCGCACGACCCAGCGGTCGATGTCGGTCACGAGCCCGTAGCGCTCGGCCGCGCGAATGAACAGGCCGGGCGGCGCATTGCCTTCGCGCGCGCCGAGCGTTCCCATGCGCAACAGCAGCTCGCCGCGGCTTGCATGCGGCAAGCCTGTCATGCCGTGCGTCGCCGTATCGATGATCGGCTGCACATACAGGCAGAAATCGTCGTATTCGAGCGCCTGCCTCACGCGCGCGCACCACGATACGTCGCTGATGTGATGCGCAAGCTCGCGATCGAGCGGATCGGCAAGCTGCACGCGATTGCGTCCGCGCGCTTTCGCGACGTCGCACGCGATGCCCGCGAGGCGCACCGCATCCTCGACGCGCCGCGCGCGTTCGGGCGTACCGAGCAGCGCGACGCCGACGCTCGCCGTCACCGAGAACGGCTGGCCGTCCCAGACGAACACGAAGCCGTCGACGCTCGCGCGCAGCCGCTCCGCCGCGCAAACGGCCGCCGCTTCGTCGCTTGCGTCGAGCAGCACGCAGAATTCGTCGCCGCCGAGCCGGGCGACGACGTCGGTCGACGCCGCGCACGCGACAAGGCGCGCGGCGAGCGCGGCGAGCATCGCGTCGCCCGCTCCATAGCCGCACGTGTCGTTGACGATCCGGAAGCGATCGAGATCGACGAACAGCAGCGCGACCGGTCCACGCGCGCCTCCCGCGAGCGCGAAATCGACATGACGTTCGAATTCGGTGCGATTCGGCAGGCCGGTGAGCGGATCGTGCGCCGTCTGCCACGCGAGGCGCCGCACGAACTCATGCTCGGTCGCGAGGCTCTTCAGCACGAGCACACTGCCGCTGCTGTGCGTGCGCACGGACGGCGGCGCAATCGACGACGCCGTCGCACGCACGGCGATCTCGCCGCCGTCCGCGCGATGCAGCGTCACGTCGCAGCTTCCGCCGTCCTCGAGCTCGCCGAGCGACGCATCGGGCGAATCAGGCGATTCGGGCGGATCGGCCGCGCCGCCGTTCGCGCGCGACAGCCTCAGCGTCGTGATGAGCGGCCGCCCTCGGCAATCGTCGGCGAGCATGCCGATCAGTCGCTCCGCGGCGGGATTCAGGCATTCGACGCGCCCCGCCCGACCGGTGAAGATCACGCCGTCGCCAACAGCGACAAGCGCCGCGCGAGCGCGCGCTTCGCTCATCGCGAGCGCGCCTTCCGCTTCGCCGAGGCGAAGCGCGAGCCGCCTGATCCGAAACACGGGCAGCAGTGCGAGCGCGATCATGCCGAGCAGGCCGAGTGCAAGCGCGATGGCGGCCGGTTCGCGAAGCGTCGAATGGATCATGTCCGAATACGATTGCATGTGGGGGAGCGCCGCGGCGCCCGCATCGGGCTGCCGCGGCATCGAATTCGAAACGGCGCGCGGCGCGACATCGACGCCGACGCCGACGCCGACACTGACACCGCGATCGAGCGCATCGGCCCACGCGGACGGCGCGACCTTGCACGCTCGCACACGCCCGGACCGCCACGCGAGCAGTTCGTCCGACGTCATCACGTTCGCCGTGCACGTCGCACCGCGTGCGCGCGTTTCACGCGTGCCGATTCTGCCGAACACACGCTCGATCGCATCGAAGTCCGACGCCGCGGCGCGATGCGCCGCTTCGACGGACGCCGCCACGCCCATCGACGCCGCACTCGGCGACGATGTCGCCCCGACACGACCCGCGATGTCCACGCAGCGAAGCAGGCGCGCGCCGATGCTCGCCGGCATCGCAAAATACGCATGGCTGCGCGCGATTTCGCGAAGCTCGACCGACAGCAGCGCCATCCCGAACAAGACCGCCGTCAGCGCGGCCGCAATGGCCGATCGCGCGCACCGAACGCGCCATGCGCTCGGACCGCCGGACAGTCGACTCGGAACGGAAGCCATCGATGCATCACCGAAAGCGGCAAGCCGCGATCATTTCGAAGGCGCGTTCCATTAATCGATCGATCTGAAATTCGGATGCCAAATCGATTTCAATTTGCGCCATTCAACCTGATGCGATCATCCACGACATCAAGACACGAGTGTGTGGGCTGGATGACGCAATTCATTTCGAATTAACCGACGCTTCGCACGGCAATCTATTTTTCGTCTCCGTCACGCCTGGCGTGCATTTCCACTATGCGTCCGATGAAATTGAATCAAAGCGTTCCTGCCGCACTCACATACGAAAATAATCGAATGAAATCGAAAATCAAAACATAAACCATCAAATTTCACTTCCGAATGCAGGCGTTCCGGTTCAATTGATTCTTTATATTTGAAGTCGATCCGGTGAACGATTTTGATCGGAACAATCCGCTGCCGGCGCATTCATCCGCGGTAATTCGGATCGATCCGATCGACGATCCGCTGCAGCGCGTCGAACGCATCCTGTCCCGCGCCGTAGCGCGGATCGAGGTTCAGCGAATCGCGCGCGCACGCTTCGAGGATCGGCGTGCCGATCTCGAGCGGCGCACCGACCGCGTGTGTCGCGACCTGCACTTCGCATGCGCGATTGAGCAGCCACATCAGCGAGAACGCGTGTGCGAGCGTGCGTCCGATCGTGACCGGCCCGTGATTGCGCAGCAGCAGCACCGGACGCCCCGCCGCGCTGTCGACGATCCGCTTGCCTTCGTCGAGCCGCACGGTGATGCCCTCGAAATCGTGATAAGCGACCCTGCCGTGCAGCTGCGCCGCATAGAAATTCGAGAACGACAGTCCGTGCCGCGACGCGCAGACGGCCATCGTCGGCGTCGTGTGCACGTGCATCACGCAATGCGCGCCGGGCAGCGCCGCATGAATCGCCGCATGAAACGTGAAGCCCGCCGGATTGATCGGCCAGTCCGCATGGCCGACCGGATTGCCGTCGAGATCGATCTTCACGAGATTCGACGCGCAGACCTCGCGATAATGCAGCCCGAACGGATTGATCAGGAAGTGTGCGTCTTCGCCCGGCACGCGCAGCGAAATGTGGTTGTAGATCAGCTCGCTCCAGCCGAGATGATCGAAGATCCGATACGCGGCCGCCAATTGAACGCGCGCTTGCCACTCCGCTTCGGCAAACCGCGACGGGCGGGCGAACGGCTGGTTCGGCGCGTGAGTCATGTCGTGCGTCCCTTGTCGAATGGCATCGATGCGAACGCGCCGCGCACGCGAACCGGGCGCGGCGCGCCTGATTCCGGCGGCCGAAGCCGCCGGACTTGCCGCTACAGAAACAGCAGCGCGCGATTGAGTGCGTCTTCGTCGCGCGGCCGCTCGCGCCAGCCTTCGAGGACGGGCACCGAATACAGCCGCTGCGCGCCGAAGCGCGGCCAGAAATGGCAAAGGCCGGGCGCGATCACCTGCACGACCGGCAGGCCGATGTCGGGCCGCGTCTTGTCGACGACGAGCGTATCGATTCCCACCGCCGACAGCCGTGCGACGCAGCGCTCGATATCGCCCTTCAGATCGGCGGCGGCGCTCTTCGCGCGCGCCGATGCGC
Source organism: Burkholderia sp. ABCPW 14 (assembly GCF_001523835.1). Lineage (NCBI taxonomy): Bacteria > Pseudomonadati > Pseudomonadota > Betaproteobacteria > Burkholderiales > Burkholderiaceae > Burkholderia > Burkholderia sp. ABCPW 14. The sequence goes on from NZ_LOVS01000009.1 coordinate 23,386, forward strand.
GCGTCGGCGGCAGCGCGGCGTCGGGATGGAGGAGTGCGTCGCTCGACAGTTTGTCGGCGTCCCATGGCGGCGGCGCCGACGCGCCGACGTCGAGCAGCTGGTTCACTTCGGTGAGCGCGCGCTGCAGCGCGATCCGGCTGTCGAGATGGCAGCCGAAGCCGATCGAGAAGCGCCCCGTCGCGGCTTCGCGCGCGAGTGCGACGAAGACGGGAATGCGCAGGTCGTGCGTGATGTCGAGCGCCCACAGACGCCAGCCGAGCGATGCGTATTCGGCGACGAGCGCGTCGAAGTACGGATCGCCGAAGCTCGCGATGTCGATGCTCGGCCGGCAAAGTTCGTTGTACCACCAGATCGCGACCGCATCGCGCTCGACAAGCTCGAGCAAGCCTTGCAGGATCGCTTCCTCGATGCACGCGCCCGCCGCGCAGCCGTTCGGGTTGTGCACGCAATAGGCGGCGCCGCTCGTTGCAGGCGCTTCCGCGTAGCAATAGCCGAGCGGCACGAGCCGCCGCACGCCCGTCGCGATCGACCATGCGGGCGTCCAGTCGATCACGCTGTGCGATGTGAAGCGCCGCGGCACCTGCTTGCGCGGATCGTCGGTCGTCGCGTTGTGGCGCTCGCGCCGTTCGAACTGGCGATCGCTGTACTGCTGCAGTGCGTTGACGTCGATCGGCCCGCCGCCCGGCGGCGCCTGCGCGGACAGTTCCGCGAGACTGCCGCGCAGCGCGGCTTCGTCACCCTGATAAACGCCGCTGAACCGTTCGAGCGCCTCGGCGAGCGCGCTCGCGCGCGCCTGCGCGTCGCTCGCGCCCTTGCCTGAGCACAGCTTGTCGAACCGGTTCTCGCGCGGCGCGCTCTGCGGACACACCAGATAGCCCGCGACGTACACGTGCCGGATGCCGGCGTTGCGCCCCGGCATCGGATGCAGGTAGGCGATCGGGCCGCTCACCGGAGAAACCAGATGTCCGTAGCGTTTGAAGAGTTCGCCCGCGGCGAGCGTGCGATAGCCGCCTTCGCGACCCGCGACCTCGCCCGCGTCCGCGTCCGCCACGGCGAGCGTTACCGGACGTTCGGCCTGCTCGCGCATCCACGCCGGATTCCCGCAGCGCGGGCATTGCGGCCTCCGGACCACACGATGCGCGGCGGTCGCGAGCGTATCGATGCGCAGCGACACGATGTGCGAGCCCGCGTGACGACGACGCTGCACATTCACCGCGAGCTGCTCGACGAACGATGCGACGAGCGCCGCGACGGCGGCGGCGCTCGCGCGGCTGTGCGCAGGCGGCAGACGCGCCGCGTCGCTGCCGTGCATGCGCGCGAGCAGCGCTTCAACCGGACGGTTCAGTGCCGTCCAGTAACGCACGCATTCGATGCAAGGCAGTGCATCGGCCACGCCCGGCGATGCCGCGAGCGGGCCGATCAACGGCCCGAGCAGCGGCTCCACGCGATCGGGGGCGACGACGAAGAGCGCGCCGCGTCGCGCGGCCGCGCGTTCGGCGGCATCGATCAATTCGGCGCGGCCGTATCCGTCAGTCAATGCGATCGTCATCGGCGCATCCGGCGCGACGTCGATCCCGCACGCGGCGAACGCATCGAGCTGCGCGCGCTGATCCACGCCGAACGCTTCGACAGCGACCGCGAGCCGCGATGCGATGCCGCTCGCCGCGTCGCCGTCGACGCCCGTGCGCTCGAAGAAGCCGATCGCGGCGTCGCGCTCGCTCGGCGCATCGGCGCGCACGTAGCCGCGCCGCACGAGATGATCGAGCGCGGCGAGCACCTCCCATTCCGAAAACCGCGCGGCCAGCGTCGCGAATGTCTGCGCGATCGTCAGGCCATCGCGGATGCACGCGGCCAGTGCGGGAAACACGTCGCCCGGCAGCACCGAGCGTCTGAATTCGTCCACCACGTACAACGCGCCGGGACCGGCGTCGCGCACCAGCAGATGCGGCTTGAAACGCAGTACGCGCGAGAAGTCTTCGAGCATCGTCACCCCGTATCGGATACCGCGATCGGAATGGGCGGCGCGGCCCGCGAGCGAAACGCTTCGGGCCGCGCCGCCCGTTGCCGTATGAACGGCTCAGCAGCAGGTGAACAGATAAGCAGGTCCGGCGTCGTTATACGCGGCGAGCGCGATGCCCTCGTCTGCAAGTTCGCCGGGCCGCGTCGGGATGCCGATGCTCATCGCGTTGAGCGGCAGATGCCAGCGCCGCGTATGCGGCTTCCAGCCATATCCGTCTTTCGGGTTCACTTCGACGATCTTGAGATTCAGGATCCACGGACAGCGATAGTCGAGATAGCATTCGAGCGCGTCGTACGGATCGGCGAGCAGCTTCTTCCTGAACTCATCGTTCTCCCAAGACAGCGCGATCGCGCGCAGATAGACTTCCTGAAACTCGAGCATCGATTCCTGCGAGGGGACTGCGTTGTTGTCGGCCATGTCAGATCTCCTTGCGGTCCGGTCCAAACAGACTGATGTGCTTCGCGTTGTACGCGGCGAGCGCGGCCGCCCGCTCTTCCGGCGGCGGCGCCGGCGGCAGCGCGAGCTCGAGCGTGTTGGTCTCGTTCGTCGTCCAGCCGCCGTTTGTACGCGGCGCCCACGTCGCGCTGTCCTCGTGCACCTTCAGATGCATCTTCATCGGGAACCGATAGTCGAAGTACTCGTGCAGCGCTTCGACCGGATCGTCGATCAGTTGCGCGCGAAACTTCGGGTCGTGCCAGGCCGCCGCGATCGCCTGCACGATCACCGCGCGGTATTCGAGAAACTGGTCGTACGACGGCATATTGGGGCTTTGGTCCATCATCGCTCTTCTCCCGTGGTTGAACGGAGTTCTCGTTGCAACTCGCGCAGCTCCGCCTGCGCTTTCTTCACGATTCGAGCCATGCCGCCCTGCTTCGCCGCGGCGGCGGCCTGCGCGCACAACGCCTCGACGGCGTCGCCCGCGCGGCGCCCGTGCGCTTCGTGCACGCAGCGCGCTTTCTTGAGCAGCAGTTCAGCGACGTAGTAGCGCTCGTCCGTCGATTCGGCGAGCGCGAGACATTCGTCGAGCGTCGCGACGGCGGCATGCCAATCGCCGTGCGCGGCGTCGATGTCGGCGACGACCGACGCGTAATAAGTGAGGCCCAGCAAGCATCCCGATACGCGCAGCGCGTCGACGTTCGCGCGCGCGGCGTCGCGATCGCCGTCGCACCACGCGTGCACGACGGCCGCGTAGCGCTCGACCGCATTGAGCCCGTAGCAGCGCGACAGCCGCAGCACCGCATCCGACGTCACGCGCGCGCCGTCGCGATCGCCCGCGCATTGCTGCATCCGCGCGAGATACATCATCGTCACGCCGATCGTCGGCAGATGATCGCTGCAGGTCGCGAGATAAACCGCATCGTGCGCGAGCGCGAGCGTATGCGCGACGTCGTCGTCGATGCCCCACAGCACGCTCGCGCGCGCGGTCAGCGCCCAGGCGCGCGTGTCGAGGCCGAACGTGCGGCGATGGTCGGCGTCGCGGCGCGGGTCATACGCGGCGAGCGCCGCATCGAACGCGTCGAGCGCGAGCGTGTAGTGGCCGTCGATCCAGAGGCTCATCCCGTGCAGCGTATCGGCGGCGACGCCGAGATCCGCGAGCGCCGACGCGCGCGCGAGATCCGATAGCTGCGCGCCGATGCGGCGCACCGCCGCACGATCGCCCGCGACGTGGTGATACACGGCGATCGTCCACAACGCGCTCGCCGCCGCTTTCGCGTCGCGCAGCGCGCCGACGCGCGACAGCACGCGGTCGGTGTGCTCGCGCACGCGCGGCTCGCCCCAGCCGTCGCGCGCCATCTGGGCATGCGCGAGCATCAGGTCGACCGCGACCGCATCTTCCTCCTGCCCCGGGTAGTCGCAATGCAGCAGCCAGCCGCGCACGGCGCCCGCATAGCGGATCGCATCGTCGTGCAGCGCACGCTCCAGCGCGCGGCGCGCCGACGCGATGCCGTGCGGCACCGCTTCGGCGAACGCATGCGCGTGCGCGAAATGATCAGCGATGCTCGCGGAGCGCGCCGCCGGATCGCCGCCCGCGGGACGCGCGAGCAACGCCTGCGCGACACGCCGGTGATTCGCGCGGCGCATCGCGGCCGGCATCGATTCATACGCGGCCTCGCGCAGCAGCGCGTGACGGAACACGTACGTCGCGCCGCCGATCCGGTGCTGCGCGTACAGCACGCGGCCTTCGAGCAGCCGCCTCAGACGATCGTCGAGCGCCGCGCCCGCATGCGGCGACGCGTCGGCGAGCAGCCGCGCGTCGACTTCAAGGCCGATCGTCGCGGCGAGCTGCACGGTGTCGAGCGCGTCGTCCGCGCGTTCGAGCGCGAGCTCGAGCGTCTCGCGCAGGCTGCCCGGCAGCGGGCAGCGCCCCGCCTCGGCGAGATCCTGCAAGCGCCCGCCCGCCGCCGGCACGATGCCGCCGAAAGCGAGCGCGCGCATCGTTTCCTCGACGTACAGCGGCACGCCGCCCGTGCGCTTCACGAGGAAGTCGAGCGCCGCGCGATCCGCGCCGGCATCGGGCATCAGCGACACGATCAGGTTGCGCGTCGCGGCGGCCGACAGGCGGCGCAGCATGAGCCGCTCGGTGCCGCGGCGCCAGCGCTCGAGCTGTTCCGGCCGCGACGTCAGCACGACGCACACTGCCGCGCAAGCCGGGTGATGCGCGAGCGCGTCGAGAAAATCGCCTGTCGCGCTGTCGATCCATTGCACGTCGTCGACGATCAGGAGCACGGGACCGCCGCCGCCGAGCGAGCCGAGCAACTGGCACACCACGTCGAAGAGCGCCTGCTGCTGCCGCGCGCCCGACCAGCGCAGCTTGTCGGCGCCGCCCGGCAGGCCGAGCCACGCGGCGAGCGTCGCGCGCGCGGACGCGCGATCGCCGTCGAACGCTTCGAGCATCCGGTCGAGCGCCTGCGGATCGCCCACATCGAGCTGCCAGTGCGCACGCACGAAGCGCAGAATCGGAAACAGCGCGTGGTTCGTTTGCTCCGGCAGGCACACGCACGCGGCGCACGCGCCGTGCTGCGCACGCACCGTCTCGCGCAGCGCGTGCACGAGCCGCGACTTGCCGATCCCCGGCTCGCCGACGACGAGCGTCGCGCGCCGCTCGGCCGCGTGCTTGCCGCCCGCCGCCGCGCGCACCGCGTCGCGCCACGCGCGCGCGAGCGCCGCCTGCTCGCGATCGCGTCCGACGATCGGCGCCGCGTCGCCGAGTTCGAGCGACTCGAACGGCCCGCGCTCGTAGCGCTCGCCGAGCAGCTCGCGCACCGGCTGCGGCGCCGCGCCGGGCGCGGCGAACGCGAGCGGAGTCGCCGCGGCGTCGACGTGACGCTCGAGCGCGCGCGCCGCTTCGTCGCTCAACAGGATGCGGCCCGGCTGCGCGACGCGCTGCAGGCCGACGGCCGCGCTCGCGATCGCGCCGCCCGACGCGCCGCGCGCATTCGCGAGCGCCGTGCCGACATGGATCGCGCCCGCGATCTCGACGCGCCACGCGGGCTCACCCGCGCCGTCGGCCACCGGCTGCGGCGCGCTCGCCGCCTGCCCCGCCTGCCGCGTCATTTCGAGCGCCGCGCGGCACGCGCGCTGCGCGGGCCGATCGATCCCTTCCGGATAGCCGAAGTAGAACAGCAGCGTGTCGCCGAGCGCGCCCGCGACATGGCCGCCATAGCGCACCGCAATGTCCGAGCAGCGTGTGAGCCAGTGCGCGTGGAACGCATCGAGCGCCTCTTCGGCCGCCGCCGCGTCGTCCGGCTGCGCGCCGTCCGCGACGACCGCGACGCGACAGCACAGCGCAGTGACCTGCCGCCGTCCGACGGGCGCGTCGACGGCGGTCTGCCCGCCGCGCTCGCTGTACGCGACACCCGGCTCCGCCTGCGCGCGCGGCCCGTAGCGCAAGCCGCCGACGAGCGCCGGAAAATGGATCGCGCGAAACCGGTTCGCGAGCGCCTGCGCGGACTCCGCACGCTGCCGCGGATCCTTGTTCAGCGCATCGCGCAGCACGTCGCCGAGCGGATGCGCAGCGATCGCAGGCGGCAGCGCGACGTCGACGGGGCTCAGATGCTGATACAGCACGTCCGCGACGCTCGCGCCCTGCATCACCGGATGCCCGGTCAGGCATTCGATCACCATCAGGCCCCACGCGTAGAAATCGCTTTTCGCGGTCGGCGGCTCGCCGCGCAGTTGCTCCGGCGCGCAATACTGCGGCGAGCCGAGCACCTCGGTCGTCGCGGTGAGCGTCAGCTCGTCGGCCGCATGCGCATCCGGCAGCAGCGCGCCGATCCCGAAGTCGAGGATCTTCGCGCGCGGCTCGCCGTCGATCGTCGTCACCATCACGTTCTGCGGCTTCAGATCGCGATGCACGACGCCGCTCGCGTGCGCGTGCGCGAGACCGTCGAGCACCTGCGCCATCAGCGCGCCCGTCGCCTCGGCGGGCAACGCGCCGTCGGCCGCGAGCAGCGCACGCAGCGTGCGGCCCGCGACGTGCTCGAACACCGCGAACAGCACGCCGTCCGGCGTCTCGCCGCTGTCGAGCAGCGCGACGACGTTCGGATGCGACAGCCGCGCGCACAGCGCCATCTCGCGGCGAAAGCGCGCGCGCAGGCGGGCGCTTTCGCGCACGCCGCGCGGCGCATCCTCACGCAGCAGCTTGACGGCGACGCGCTGCGACGTGTCGAGCCGGCGCGCTTCATGCACACGGCCCGCGCCGCCTTCGCCGAGCACGGCGCCCAGCCGGTAGCGATGCTCGCCCTGCAGCTCGTCGCCTTCGCCGGGCAGCGGCGGCGCCAGCATGCGCGGCGCGCGGCGATTGCCGGCGCACGCGCGTTCGGCCAGAACGGAAGAAGACATGAAGCGCCGCTCAGCCCAGCGGGGCGGGCGAGACGAACGTCGACGCGACGCGCGCGGCCAGTTCGGGCCGCGGCGCGAAAGCGTCGGCCTCGACCGACTGGCATTCGAGCCGGTCGCCGCGCACGACGCGGAACGCGAGCGCGCCGAACCGCACGCCGCCGCGGCGGCGCTCGACGAGCTCGGAAGAGCCGGGCGACAGGAGCGGCAGGAATTGCGTGCGGGCGCGATGGATCTGTACGTTGACGTGCGATTCGTCGAGACCGAGCATGCGCGCGAGCACGTCGAGCTCGATCCAGCCCTGCGATGCGGCGTCGTAGCCTGCTTGAGCATCGGCGAAGCGCGCGCGTGCGAGCGTCACGAGACAGTAATGATGGGCGCGCGCGCCGAGATCGACGGCGCCGCCGCGCGTGTGCAGCGTCGCCGTCACGTGCTCCTCGTCGCGGCTCACCATGAAGTCGATTCGCTGCGGCAGCGTTGCGTCGTGCGCGGCGCGCGGCAGCGCGGCCGTCATGCTCCGATGCGCGAGCACCAATTGCCACGCGAAATCGCCGCAGATCACCGCATCGCCGTCGTGCAGCACGCGCGACGGCGTTGTGTCGTCGCAGAGCCAGTCGCCCTGCGCGGAGCGGCTGACGGTGATCGCCGCGCCCGGCAGCGCCTGCGCACGATCGAGCGCGATCGGCTGCGCGGGCGAACGCAGCGGCCACAGCATGTCGACGGGCTCGCCGAGCTGACAGGCCCGCCAGCGAACCGAGCCGGCGCTGCCGAACTGGATCAGATCGCCGTCGGTCAGCACGACCCGTTCGCCCTCGCCGACGAATTTCCCGGACACGAATGTGCCGTTGCGGCCGTGGTCGTGCAGTTCCCATTGCCCCGCCGCCCAGCGGATGCTCGCGTGGATGCGCGACACGTAAGGATCGGCGATGACCGTGTCGCAACGCTGCGGATCGCGACCCAATACGTGGTGCGCGCGCAGCAGACAGGATTCCCCGGAAAGACCGTTTTCCAATAACGCCATTTCGTCGACCTGCGGAAAAATGCACGACAACCTGTGGCACCCCTATTTGGATATCGCGCGCGTTTTATGTGAATGATTGACGGTCGAATATCAGATTCTGTTGAATCATAGGCAAGCGCCGCATCAGCGACAAGGCGTAATTGGATGTAATGGATTTCGTCGATCGTCTCGCCTACGTTTTGTTTCACCGGCACGTCCGTATGCCGGCGAAGATTCAATATTCCGAAAATGTGACGGATATCTAGCGTTTGGAGACCACCATGGGATTCTATGGACCCGAGCCGTTCGAAAAAGCGCGCGCCACGTACGTGTGGCTGGGCCTGCGCGTACCCGGCGCCCTCATCGTCGAGGTGGAAGGCAACGCGCCTCGCTTCACGACTGGCATTCAACTGGTACGCGATCCGCACTTCGTCGGCGGATTGAAGGTGGACGTGATGGGCTGGACGGGGCCGCTGTCGAGCGGCACGCAGCCATACCGGGTGCGACATACGTTCCAGGGCGTATTCCACCCGACGATCGTCGTCCACGGCAGCAACAAGACCGAGGTCGTCGAGGTCAAGCAGATCCCGCACGAAGAAGCCGACGCGTTCCTGCAGGCGCTCGACGCCGCGTGATCGCGGCGCGCCGGCCGGATCGGAACCGGCCGGCGGCGGCGAACGCCGCATTCCGAATCGTTTGCACGACAATCGAAGACGAGCGCTTTAAAAGCCAGAAAATCGTCGAACAAGAACAAGCGAACGAAAGCACCCGGCGTCCGGCAACGGATCGCCGGGTCTTTTTTATCGCACGTACGCCGGTCTCTCGAAACGGGCGCGCCGCATCGCGATTATCGAGAGGCGAATGTGCAACGCGCCGCGTTGAATATGTTTCGATCCCGATGCTTCGCGATTTGCGAATGCCGGCGACATCGCATTCATTGTCGACTGTCACAGTCGATGAATACGTCAATCGGAATCGCGACGATTTCGCGCATGCATACGTGCATACGTGCACGCGTGCATGCCGGCGGAATCGCCTTGCGACAGGCGGCGGCAAAATCGATTTCGCGCCGAGCCGCGGCTGCGTGCGTCGACGCGAACCGGAGCGCGCCGCACGCCCACGATCCGCCGCGCGCCGCCCGTCGCGCGCGACGTAATCGGGTGTAATGGATTTCGCCGCCCCACCGCCGTACTGTTCGTTTCACCGGCACTGCCGCATGCCGGCAACGATGCTTCTCTCGATACATGACGCTGCGGGAAGCGGCGCGTGGAGACCAACATGAGTTCGTCGGACATCATCCAACCACGCCGGGTCCTCGTCTCGGTCGCGAGCGCAAAGGCTATGTATACGGCCTTGAGCCCGCACGTGCCGGGCTTCTTCCATATCGTCGCGGAAGGCGAAGCGCCGCTCTTCGTCGGCAGCATTCACCTCGCGCACGATCCCGGCTTCATCGGCGGGGTGCTGCTCCAGGTGGTGGGCATCGCCGGACGCCCGTCGCCGAGCGTCAAGAAGTACCGGACGCCGACTTGCTCGTTCGAGAGTCAGTATCACAAGGAGATCTTCATCCGTGGCGCGAACGGGATCATTCCCGTCAGCGTCGGGCTGTTCTGCCATGACGCCGCGCAAGCGCCCGTGGCGACGCTCGACGCCGAGTGAGCCGACGAACGCCGCGCTTGCGCTCCGATCGATCGCCTGACGACAACAACAGAGAACGGGCATGAACCAAGACCTGCTCGCACATATTCGGGCCGACCAGCTCGACGAGAGCATTTTCAACGCGTCCGGACATTCGGTGACGATCGGTCCGGTCACGCTGGAATTTCGCGTCAACGGGGAACCGGCTTCCGCGACGGCCGAGCTATACATCGCGCGGCAGTTGATCGGCGGCTGCACGCTGAACCCCGCGCATCCGAGCGGCAAGTTCGGCGGCGCGGTCGACAAGCTGAAGTCCGAAGTCGATCTGACGCTCGACGTGCCCGGTAAGAAGCTGGACTACAGGCTTACCGTCTGCGCGCCGATCATCGGAGGCACGAGCAAGAGCGGCACGCTCGGCCTTTGACCGTCGAATGAGGGCCGGCTGACTGCGAACCGGCCACCGCGGCAATCCGCGGCGGCGGCAAGCAGGGCACGCGCGACGGACATCGGCTTCGGCAAATCGTGCGCCGTCGATCCGAAACGGCGCCCGGCAGAGCGCGCATCGTCTGTCCGGAATAAAAAACTAAATCGGTAGCACCTTGGTATCGTTTCGCGATAACGCAAGCACGCCCGTCCGAATGCGACGGGACCGACAAAACAAGAAGCGCGCAAACGAAAAACCCGGTGGTCCGGTCAGGATCGCCGGGTTTTGTTTTTTTCGGCCGCAGCCGAGAACGACTGCGAGCGGCGCGGCGATCCCGCTTTCGTTTCTCCGATTCCGACATCGGATTGAAATACGTCTGTCAGGATGCCGAATGAGAAGGCGAGGCGGGCGCGTAGCCGTAGCCGGCTTCCCCACTGATCGATTGCAATCGCCCGCACGCCTTTCGCGCTCGAAGCGAACGCCGCGCCGACACACCGACTGCGCAGCACGGCGAACGCCGCATGCCGTCGCTTCGACACGGCGAAGCCAGTCGCACCGCTGTCTTTCGCCGACATGTAATTCTTAATTAATTGTCGACGCATATTAACTTCCTTTTAAATGAAATCGGCTAGCCGACCCAATGTCGAACGAGTTGCTTTAAAGATGAATTGACTTAATCGAATATCCGCCTAAAGTAGAGCAAGCCACGTTCCGGCAAGCGCGCGAAGTCAGAAAGAAATCGCTTGCGCGCGGCGCACGCCACAACGGGGTCTTCACGCATCCACGCAAGAACAGGACACGTCTCGACCTGGCTGCCGACGGTTTGTCCTTGCGGGCGAGTCTTGGGAATCTCGATAATCGTCGCCGACATCAACATCGCTTACAACGGATGAGCCGCCCCCGCCTGCAACAACAACGACACAGCCACCGAATCAGGCATACCATCCGCGTCGATCGCGCCCGCTCCCGCGAGCGCGCCGAGATCGCTGTCAACGCCCGCTTGTCCGACCACGAACGGCGTCGTCAGAAACGCCGGTGCCGTCAGCATGACCGCATAGCGCTGCTGGAGGTTCGTGACGACTGCCGCTTGCGCGGCCAGCACGTCGGTCTGATTTTCCAACACCTGCTGGAAGCGCGAATTGCTTGGAAAATCCCCGATCAGATGGGCCATGTTCGTACCGAGCTGCGAAGCGAGGTAGACCAGCATCAGCTCGGTCTCGGGCGTCGTATTGAACGTGCCGCCGGCAAATGCCAGCGAATGCAGCGTCGTGCCGCCGGAACTCACGGAGATGACACAGGGAAGCGCGGCGTTGAACGTGATGCTGTAGTGCCCACCGCCGTCCGACAGGGTAGCGCCCGAACCCTGCGCACAGCCGACGTTGACCGTCGCACTCGCCAGCGCCCGGCCGGTGGCGGCCGTGCCGGATAGGGCGATGGTCTGCATGCCGTTATCGTTGAAACACCCGTCGAAGCCGAAGCAGGCGTCGCCGCCGCACGCGCAGAGCGTCGCAAGCGAAGCAACGCAAAGTGCGCCCAGTGCCGGGCGAACGAAGCGCACGCTGTGAATGTTCATGGCCGGTGCAGTCGATAGAAGGAGGAAAAGACGACTGGTTCCACGCCAGACGGCAGGCGCTACGTCCAATTCTAGGTCGTGGGTTCCGAAACCGCTCATCGCGTCGATCCCATTCGCGACCGTATTTGTGCTCGCGTCATGAAGCGCCAGCAGCGTTGGGTCATCGCAGAAGTCGCACAAGGCACGAGGCGCGAGGCACGCGGTGCGCCGTGCCGACTCTTTACGACATCGGATTGGCATTCCACGATCGTCATCGGCAGGAGAAGAGCTAACGGCCTTTTCGACGATTTCCACACCACCTGACGGCCGCTTGACCTTGGAATCCGTCGTTCCCTTGATGATTCGCCGAAGGGTTGCAACGGATCGGCTATCGACACGGCCTTCAGCCGCAAGCGGATAGGCGAAGCGAGGGATTCCCGATACGCTTCACATGTCTGCAAAAACCGAAAACGATACAAAACCCGCACGAACATCAACCTCCCCTCTCCCCTCCCGCCCCTCAACAGGACTACACTAAAGGCGCCGAAAGCGGAGACAACCATGATTCCTCCCGACCCTGAAAGCACCTTCCGTGGCTTGCCGTTGACGCCCGAGCAGGACGCTGAAGTAAGGCATTACATCAAGATTCGAACGCAGCGCGGTCTGCCGTGGGATACGCCCGAGTTGCAGGCGATGATTCACGACATGATGCAGCCCCCGGAAGACGACGCCAACGAAGCCGATTTTCTGTCTGACGAAGCGAAAGCGGTCGCCGAGCGCGCGATGTCGTCGGTGGAAGACGAGATGGACCCCACCGAAGCGCGCGAGGAATGGCGAGCGGCGATGGAAGCGGAAAACATGAAGGGCCTGCGCCGATAGCCGCCCTCTCCGCGTCCAAGGCCGTCACGCACCATGCGCCGCCACGCACGACAGCGAACGTCCGTCATCGACGGTTTCCACGCACACGCGCGAGCCGCCGATCGCGTTGGCGCGACTCGACTCACGCTCCGTCCATTGAACGTCGAACGCACGAGAGGACGACCATGCGACTGATCGAACCGAGCGAACACGCGGACTATCTCGCTGCCCTGAAAAGCTGCGGCCTGTCGGGCAGCGACTTCGCGCTTCGCGAAACGGATACGACCGACCCGAAGAGCGACGAGAACATCGGGCAAATGGGCTTCGTCACGATCACCCGACGATCGACGCACGTGACGAAGGAATACCCGCTCGGCGATGCGAGCGATTGGCTCCTGCACTTCAAGAAAGATCTCGAAGCGGGCGCGTTCGACCAGGCGAACGACAACTCGCATTCCGCCGGGGCGTAACGATCAAACAATGCGCGACCATGCCGCACACGCACGACGACATCACTGCCCACCAATACATGCACGGGGCCGCGGCCTTGACAATTCCGATGTCGCTCGAATCGGGGACATCGCGCGCGCCATCAGCAAGCCGTGGTTGATCGCGCAATGATCGCAACTGCATCGTTCGCGGACGATCAGTGCGAACGAACAACACCGGATATCGCGAACACCTGCGTCGCAATGCCTCCACGGCCGCTTTGTCCGGCGCCTCGTTGCCCGCATCGCGCTCGTTGACGACATCCTCATGCACGATCGGCCGTCGCCTATTGCGCATCGCCCGCGCCCGACGATCTTTCATGCCCGGACATCCCCGGATTGATGCGACCGACGAGGGCCGTTCGAAACGCCGCACGTGACCACGCACGGCATCGATCGGTACGACGATTGTCGCCAATGGATCAATCGCTCCCTGGCACGCATCGCGCAAGTTCGAACACGTGCGATTCGCGCAGGCCGCCGAGGTGGCGTCGAACCGATTTCACCCGCTCCCCCTCCTTCCACGTACCACGGTTTTCGTGCATTTCGTCATTGCCATGAATCGAAGCCATGTTATCTGACGCAATCCTTGCGGCGGATCAGCAACCTGTCACATTAGACAGGAACATTTAAATTAGCTTGCGGCTTATTTATTTAACATGCTAGCCTTCCCAGGCCATGGATAGTTTCAAAATCATGAAATCAATTTTCTCGATTATTTCGATAAATTCCGTGGCGGCAATTTGGCTTCATGCAGACTGATGTCTTCTTATGTTGATCTACCCATTGAGGAGCAATATATGAGTATCGTCGCTGGACCTTTCCCGTATGAGAACATCACGCGCCGCACGACCGACGAGGAACGTGCTCAAATCGAACGCATCGATCTGAACGACGGCGACATCGAGCGTCTCGTCGATCTTTTCCGTGACGGGCTGCGCGAAACAGCGCAATTTCATAGCGCCGCCGTGCAAAACAACTTCCAGATCCGTGCCGAGGTTTCCGTCCGCCTGTCCCGGCCGATCCAGAGCGAGGACGGCTCCAAGGTCGAGGAAATCGTCAGTCGCGGCACCATCGACGAAACGATCGAGTCGAAAAAAGTCTTCAAGAACTGATTCTCTCGCTTCGGCGAATCACCCCTAAAGCAATTCACCTCGCCCCGCAGCGCACCACTCACTGCCGGGCGATTATCGATTCATTCGTCGAATCAATTTTCGTCGTCTTTATTGAGAATGATTGATATGCCACATTTGCTTTTCCTACAGGCAGTGTGATGCAAGAACATCCGATCTCTCTCGAGACATTTTCATCCTCGAACAATTCGTTCATGTCGCCGTCGTCGCAGGTCCTGGCTCGGACGCTTGCATTGGCGGAAGCGTATCTTGAACGCTGCGGAATCACTCGGGTCACGGATATCACCCGGATGGACGTCATCGGCGTCCCGGTGTATTCGGCCATTCGTCCGCTTTCGCTGACGCTCGCCGTCAACGCCGGAAAAGGCATGACGCGCGAGGCGGCGAAGATCAGCGCGATCATGGAAGCGATCGAATATTGGCATGCGGAGCAGATACCGGCCGAGGCCGCGCATTTTGCGTCCTCGGCCGCCATGCACGCCGAGCACGGAATTTCCATACTCGACTTTTGCCCGGAATTGGGCGCCACGCTGGAGCGCACGCAGCCCATCGGCTGGGTGCCGCTCGAAAACCTGTCGGGCGGCGCCGCGGTGTTCGTGCCGATGGAGTGCGTGTTCATGCCGTGCCCGCCTCCATACGGCGCGAATTTCCTGCGAGCCACCAGTTGCGGGATGGCGTGCGGAACGACGATCGAGCAGGCGACCTTGCATGCCGTCTGCGAAGTGGTCGAACGACATCAGCAGTCTTTCGACATCGTCGCGCCAAGATCCCGCGCCACGCCGCTGCGCCTGCCGACCGGAGACGCCGCCGAGCTTGCGGAAAAAATCGACGCGGCGGGACTCACGCTCAAGATGCGCGCTCGGTACGACATGGGCCTGTTCTACGTCGACGCCGTCGTGGCGGCCACCGAGAGCGCCAGCTTGTCGTACGTGAACGGCGGGACGTCGTGTCACTCGGACTTCCAGTTGGCCGCTCGCGCCGCCCTGCTGGAAGCGATTCAAAGCCGTCTAACCGTCATTCACGGCGGCCGCGACGATCTCGACGAACGTCTGGCGCCATCGACGAGCAAGACATACGACGTCAGCAAATCGGAGATCGAGCGAATTCTCAACGCGTATTCGAGCGGCATCGAAGTCACCGCACAGGAAATCCGCATGCACTCGCGCGAACACGCCGTCGCGCGACTGATCGACGAGATTCGGTCGGCCGGCTTTGCGCGAGTCCTGCGCCATCGCTTCACGCAGCCGGACGATCCTCTCCAGGTGGTGCGCGTCGTCATCCCGCAGATGGAGCACTTTTCCCGCGCCACCGGCAAGCTGGGGCTGCGCCTGCTGGACTACATTCGCTCGACGGGAGGGCGGCCGTGACCTGCCACATTTTCGTCGGCCCCACCGCATTCGGCTTGCCGAACCGGCTCTTCGCCCATCCGGATCTGGTGATGCACGGGCCGGCTGCGCGCGGCGACATCCGTGCGTTGAGCGGCGCGCTCTTGCCCGGCGCGTCCGTCGCATTGATAGACGGCCGCTTCGGTGACGTGCCGTCCGTCGCCCATTGGGAAATTCTGGAAATGCTCGATTCCGGCGTGCGCGTCTTTGGCCTGTCCTCGATGGGAGCCATACGCGCCGCGGAATTGCATCGGTACGGCATGACGCCGTACGGCTCGGTGGCGCAACGCTTCGTCGACGACCCCGATCTCCCGGACGACGAAGTGATGATGCTTCACTCGCCCCGCCCTCCGTACGCACCGATATCGGAGCCGCTGGTTCATCTGCGTGAATGTGCGAATCACCTGGTCGCCCGCAAACTCCTGTCTGACGAGCAAGCAGTTCGAATCGTCGACGGTCTGCGCGAACGATGGTTCGGCGACCGGACCTGGGAGACGCTGATCGAATGGGTCGCGCGGCAGGGCGTCGACACGAACGCGGTCCTTCCCGCGCTCGACGATCCGCAGCGCTTCCGGGTCAAGTCCCGAGACCTGGAGCACTTCCTCCATGACGAGCCCTGGGCACACTGACATGAAGAAGATCGACGAGATTTTTCACGGACTGCCTTTCATCGATGCGTCGTTCAAATCAAACCTGCTGCTGACGCTGGTCGGTCGGGTGCGAAAAATCCTGGCCGACGACATCGTCGGCCCCGCAATCGATGTCGACTGGCTCGATCCCGATCAAGCCTCGAGGCTTCGAAGCGCCGCCGGCATCGCATGCGACCTTCCGTTGCTCCCGCTCTCCGCCATTCAGTTGCAGCAAGTCCGGTCGGCGTGCGCGGACATCGTCGAAGAGGCGCCCGAATGGCGGCGACTGATTCAGTTTCCGGTGAAATACCATCGGCTCGAAAGCAGCGACGTGATCGGGTGCTCGTGCTATGCGACGCCGCAGCGCGTCTTTCTCTCCGAAGCCGCCTTCTCCACGAAACGGGAACTCCGCGAGCAGATCATCCACGAGCATTGCCATAACTGGATGTACTTTCTCGAAGAATTGATGCCGTTTCATCGAATCGACTATCGCGAAGTCTTCGTCCTGCCTTCCGGAACCGCCAATCGCAATCCGACGGAAATCATCGGCGCGGCACACGTCGCCGCCACGCTCTCGCAGTGGTATGCGAAGCAGGCCGACGCGGAGTCGCAACAGCGCGTCCAGCACCTGTCCGCGTATTTCGACGGCTGCGTCGGCATTCTTCGCTCGCTGCCGCACGATTCGCTGCTTCCGGCCGGCGCCGAAATCGTGCCGCTCCTCATCCGGTCCAATGAACGATTCTCCAGGAGAGGCGATCTTGTTTCGTGAAATTTCCCCTTCCCTGTGGCAATGCTGGCCCGTGTTCATCTTCCAGCAGGTGCTGGACGACGTCGCCGAGATCAACGCGCGGCTCGCGGACGAGATCTTGCGACGCGCGTCGACCGAGCCGAGTGCGAAAGCCAGCAACGCCGACGCGTGGCAATCCGCGGCGGACTTCTTCGGCCGCGGCGACGCCGACAAGACGTTCCTCGTCGAGCGCGTCACCGCGGCGATGCGCCAGATGAACCGGCTGTCCGGCATCACCACCGAAGACTTCGAGGTCATCCTGGAAGGATGGAGCGTCGTCAACCGAGCGGGGCATCACCACAACCATCACATCCATCACAGCTCGGTCTGGTCCGGCGTGTATTACGTCCGCACTCCGGCCGAATCGGCATCGGCCGCAAGCCGAGACGGCGCAATCGAATTCATCGACCCTCGTCATGCCGCGCCCGTGACCGCGCGCAGCATCCGGACGATCCGCCCGGTCAGCGGATCGCTGCTGCTGTTCCCGAGCTGGCTCGAGCACTGGGTGCATCCTCACTACGAGGCCGGCGAGCGCATCTCCATTCCGTTCAACATCTACCTGATGCCAAGGATGACCTGATGACCGACCTGATACTCGAATGGCCGACCTACATCCTGTCGGGGACGATGCCGCCGGATGCGCTGGCCGCCGCGCGAAAGCGGGCCTCCGATCCGATCAGCATCCGCCGTCTCGAAGACGCGATCGGCCCGATCGTCGCAGATGCGCCGGAAGCGCGGGCGTTCAGAGACGCCGAAGTCAACGCGCCGCGAATCGAAACCTGGTCCGGCGGACATCTCGAAGCACTCTGCGACGACATGCCCGATGCGACGCACATCGTCGTCGTCGTACTCGACGTGTATCGCGAAGAGGCCACGCCGCCAGCGCATTATTCGGGCGCCTTGATGATCCGCGATCCTCGCGCGGGCTGCGCCAACGTCTTCGTTCCCGGCCTGCCGTACGGCAGGCCGTTCGAATTCGTCGCCCGGCCCGGCGCATACGTCTGCTATCCGGCATGGCTGCGCGGCGCGGTCCTGCCCGTCAGCAACGGCCACGAGATCCGCCTGTTGCGGGCCAAACTGGTTACGATGCGCCCCGGCACGCACGATCGGACCGTGGGCCATCAACGCGATTGCAATGCGCGCCCGGACGAAAACGACATCGAACGCGCCGACCGCTCGCGCGCCTCGGCATGAACGCCAATCGAATCCTGAAAATCCTGAAGATCGAATCGATTTCGGGCGACGTGACGCGGCTCCAGATCGGCCTCGTCTGCGTCGGGCTCGCCGGCGACGCTTTCCGCTACGCGTTCGCATGGTGGGTATTGAAGATCAACGGCTCGGTGGTCGAATTCGGCAGCCTGCTCGCCGCGATGACCTTCGCGCAGACAGCGTCCACGCTCGGCGTCGGCGCCCTCGGCGACATGTGGAATCCGATGAAGGTACTGCGATCCGCCGTGTTCCTTCAGGGCGCGACGATTGCGATCCTCGCGGGGTGGGCCGGCTTCGGCCTGTTTCATTTCCCGCTCGCGATGCTGTTGTCGATCGTCTTGTCCTTGTTCGTCGGCGCCATCGAGCCGTTGACCAACGTCGCGATCGCCTCCATCGCGCCGACGGGACAGGTCACGCGAGTCATGGCGCAGCGGGGCGCGCTGGCGAGCGGAACGAAGCTGCTGGGTCCGTTGTTGGCGGGCGCCATGGTGTCGCTCCTCGGCGCGGCCGGAACCCTGCTCGCGGCGGCCTCGTTCGCCGGCGCGTCCTGCCTGATCTTCATTCCGCTTCGAATCGACAACGAGAACCGTGCCGAGCAGCCCGGCGCGATGTCGTTTCTGTCGTTATGGGTGCGCAAGACCGCGGCCGGAATCCGAACCTTTTATCAGGTGAAGGTCGATTTCTATTTTTGCGTGATGACCTGCATGGCGAACTTCGCGCTCCCTGCATTTTTTCTGGTCGCGCTCCCTTACCTGGTGATTCGGGTACTCGATTTCCCCGCAAGCATGCTGGGCATCTTCGACGGCATCTTTTGCGCCGGCATGTTCGTCGGAGGCATGCGCGTGGTGATGTGGCTCAACCGGGCCGTCGGCAAGCAGCATGCGGTGTTTCTGTCGATGGCCGTGCTCGCGGCGATGATCTTTTCGTTCACCCTCACGCATCAGCCCGTCGTCATGGGTGCCGCACTGTTCATCGGCGGGATGTTCATGATGACGATCTTCGTCAATATCGGCGGACTGCGCGCGGTGGCCACGCCGAAGCACTACCGCACCCGCATGTTCGCCACCGCATCGTTTCTCGCGTCTCTTTCGATTGCGCCGGGGATCGCGTTCGTCACGTTCGCCACGCAACGCACGGGCATCGACGCGGCGCTCGGATCGATCGCTGGCATCTGCATCTTGTCGGCGGCCGCGATCTACTTCATTCCGAACTCGCGGAAGGTTCTCGAGATGACGGAGCACGACGCTGAAAATGCCTATCAGCGGCTATACCCCTCGGCGTTTCTCAAGCCGGACACGGGCGGCCGCGAGGTGGCCGGCTGACGAAGCAGCCGGGAAGGCAGCCCATTTCGTCATTCCAATGGCAAACACCATGAGCCCGAACTCACTGGAAATCATCTTTGCGCAGAGCATTCTGCCTTACGCTTTCTTTGCCGCCTTGCGCGTCGGCTTGTATACGGCGCTCACGCGCACGCCCATGCCGGCGGAAGCGATCGCACGAAAGCTCGGGCTGTCCCGGCGAGCGGCCAGCGTGCTGCTCGATTCTCAGGTATTAATCGGGCTGGTCGAACGGGATTCGGATACACGCTATCGCGCGACCGACGAAGCCTCGACGTTTCTGCACCCGGACGGGCCGGGCTATTGCGCGGCCATCTACGACAAATGGCTGCAGTCGCTGCGCAACCTCGACTCGGCGTTGCTGAACGACGCGCCCGTCACGGACGTCACTTCGCCGGCCTTTCAATCCGAGTGGGTTCATTATGCGAGAAAGAGCCTCGTGTCCTGGCCGGACGAAGCCAGACAAGCGATGCAGGATTGGGCCGATCTCGTTTCTCAAGGCTGGGTGCATCCGGGCAGCCGCGTCGCCTACTTCGCGAGCGGCGCGGGGGTATTCGCCGCGGCGTTCGCGCAATTTTCCGAGCGTTGCCGCGTCGTGCTGCTCGATCGACCCGACGTACTGGACATCGCACGCTCCGTTGCCACGCTCATGCGGGTCGGCGAGCGCGTGGCATGCCATCCATTCGAATTGCGGCCGGAAGCTCGGGAGAACGAAGATCCCGCGCCGCTACCCGCGGTCGACATCGCGATCTTCCGCGAAACGCTCCACTACCTTCCGCCCGACGAAGTCCGGGATTTGCTCGCGCGGGCCCGGCACACGTTCGCGGACATCGACAAGATGCTCGTCATCCACCGATTCCTGAACGACGCGCGCACCGGGCCTCGCCCCTGCTTCATCGATAACGCCTATATGGCCGCCACCTCTCCGCACTGGGAAAGCTACACCGAGGCCGAAATCGGATCGATCTTCTCGGATGCCGGCTATCCGGCGCGTACGCAGATCAACGAACGAACCTGGCTCTTCTCCCGATAGCTCCCATCGATCCACTCACTGCTTGGGCCGCCACCAACATGAACGCATCCAATGTCTACAGCAATTTCTACAACGTCGAGCGAACGGGCGCAGATCATCTGAGCGACGGCGGCGGGCCGTTCGGATTCGACATCACCGTAGCGCTTCAGATCGATTATCTGATCCGTTTCCATCGATGCGACGCGATACTCGAAACCGGCAGCTTCCGCGGCGACACGACGGCCTATCTCGGTCACGCTTACCCGGACCTTCCCGTCTTGACTTGCGACATCGATCCCGACAACGCGAAGTTCACGCAAGTCCGCTTGCGCGAACGGACGAACGTAACCGCGACGCATGCGGATTCACGCGAATTTCTCCGCGACAACCTGCCGAAATACCAGCGCCCCTTCGTCTATCTCGACGCCCACTGGTATGACGACTGGCCGCTCGGTCAAGAACTGGACTTGATCGACCGGGGTGTGATCTGCATCGACGACTTCGACATCGGACACCCGAGATTCGCCTTCGATCATTACGACGGCGTGGTGTGCGGGCCTGACATATTGAAGCGGCATCGGAGCCGAATTCCGTTTTTCTATACGAACAATCCGCTCGGAAAATATCCGTTTCCCTGCCTGCAGATCGGCCGCCGAAGCGGCAAAGCGTACATGGAAATCGACATGGGGGATTCGGCGTTGTCGCAAAACGACTGGTTTCTGAAGAGGGAAAATTAAGGCGCCGCCGTCGACATCATGATCGCCAACCCCATTCATTGGCTGAACGCGCACATCCACAGCCTGTATCAAGTCGCCCATCCGGAACGATCGCATGCACGCGACGTGGCGGTTCCCTGCGTGATAGGCACCGTGCTCTTCAAACGCGGCGCGAGTCCGGCGGGACGCAGCGCGATACGTGCATGTGTCGACGACTATCTCGATCTGTTCGGTGAGCACATCGTCGGCGGAAAGAACGGGGACGAGTCTTACCGCGAAAAATCCGCAAAAGGCATCGACGATATCCGGCTGGCGATCACCCGAACCCCCAGCACGCAAAAAGTCGGGATGGAGATCTCGAACGTGCCCGATGCCGAAACGGCGCGCGAATATCACCTCGCAGTGGAAACGGCGGAAGATGTCCATGAAGCGAAATTCGGTCTGGTCTCCTGCCTGAAATTCTCGATGCCAGCCCGCGAATTCCTGCGGATCGAACGCCACCGGGTCTATCAGGATCTGCTGCTCCGAATCTGCTCGCGGCTGGACATCTGCGGCGGTTATGGCGGCTTGTCCGTCGTGCTGCCCCGCCATTACCGGCGCTACCTGCCGCACGAGTATCGGATGGCGCGAACTTTCGCAGGCCTCGAGGTTGACGCGGACCCTTTTGCGGCGCGTCGACTGGGCGCGCCGCTTCATTTCAAGAGCGTCAATTGGTACACGATCCTGAGCGAAAACGCGATCGCCGCGATCGGTGGAGCCGAAGCACTGCACGCGCGGGCAGACGATCGGGAAATCGAAATCATGCCGGCCGGCAACGGCTTGCTCGTCAAAGCAGGCAAATGCCCTTCCCTGGGCGCGCCGCAGGAAGGATTGCCCGCGGCGTACGTTGCGGCGAATCGCCTGCTGAGACGGGCGCGCCATCCGCACCATCCACCGCTTCATCCGAACCCGCTTCCGGGCCTGGGATTCGATCAGGCAGCGACCGACGAGTGGATCAGACGCTTCGACGTCGAAGCCGAGGTTCGCCGATCGGGACAGCGTTGCCCCGAAACAGGCATCTGGGAAGCGCTCGGCACGGACGCCGAACCCAGGCATCTGGCCGCAGGCGATCTCTTTCCGGACATGCGCTATTCGAACCACAACGGGGAGCCGATACTCGGCCCCGTCGACTGGCAGAAAGCCGATTCG
Organism: Burkholderia sp. ABCPW 14; assembly: GCF_001523835.1. Classification (NCBI taxonomy): domain Bacteria; kingdom Pseudomonadati; phylum Pseudomonadota; class Betaproteobacteria; order Burkholderiales; family Burkholderiaceae; genus Burkholderia; species Burkholderia sp. ABCPW 14. The sequence continues at coordinate 45,598 of NZ_LOVS01000009.1, forward strand.
CTCATCGGCGCCCCCTGTCGCCATCAATCGGACAACGCCCCATGAAACTGCCCCCGCTCGTCACAAGACTCCCGCCGTTGTCCAGCGAGGAATTGTCCCGCTACAGCCGGCACATCTTGCTTCCCGAGATCGGACTGCGGGGCCAGCAGCGCCTCAAGGGCAGCCGCGTGCTCGTCGTGGGCGCGGGCGGGCTCGGCTCGCCCGTGCTGCTCTATCTCGCGGCGGCCGGCGTCGGCATGCTCGGCATCGTCGATTTCGATCGCGTGGACATCTCCAACTTGCAACGGCAGGTCATCCACCGAATGTCGACGGTCGGCCGTCCGAAGGCCGACAGCGCACGCGACGCGATTCTCGATCTGAATCCCCACGTCGACGTGCGCCCTCACGACGAACGGCTCGACAACGACAATGCCGTATCGCTGTTCCGGCAATACGACATCATCGTCGACGGCACCGACAATTTCGCGACCCGCTACCTCGTCAATGACGCTTGCGTCCTGGCCGACAAACCGTATGTATGGGGCTCGATCTATCGCTTCGAGGGGCAGGCGTCGGTCTTCTGGGAGGCAGCGCCGGGCGGTGTCGGTCTCAATTACCGCGATCTGTATCCCGCGCCGCCGCCGCCGGAGTTGGCGCCGTCGTGCTCGGAAGGCGGCGTGCTGGGCGTGCTGTGCGCATCGATCGCATCGATCATGGCGACCGAGACCATCAAGCTGATCACGGGCGCGGGTGATTCGCTGCTCGGTCGGCTCGCGGTCTACGACGCGCTGGAGATGGACTGCCGATTCCTGCCGATACGGCGTGCGCCCGACCGCCAGCCGATCATCGCGCTCGCCGATTATCCGCATCTCTGCAATCCCGCCGCGCGGCAAACGACAAGCGTGGACGCAGGCGCGCCCGGCATCGACGTTGCGGAACTCAAGCGCTTGCTGGACGCCGGTGCGCCGTTCGAGCTCATCGACGTGCGCGAACCGAACGAATGGGATCTCGTCCGCATCCCGGGAGCCAGGCTTGTCCCGAAACAGCAGATGCTCGCCGACGGCATGACGACGCTCGACAAGTCTCGGCGAACGGTCGTCTACTGCAAGGGCGGCGCCCGTTCGCAAGAAGTCGTGCGGGCGATGCAGCACGCCGGTTTCACGAACGTCAGCAATCTCGACGGGGGCGTGCTCGCATGGGTCCGCCTGATCGATCCGTCGCTGCCGTCATATTGAGCGCGTCGCCGTGCCGACATGCGCGCCGCCCCTCGGCGCAACCGTTGCGATGTCGGCGACCTCCGCATTCGACGGCGACGCATCGCCGCTGAAGCTACGACGGCAGCACATGACACGTCCGCACGGCCGAAAAGCGGCAGGCGACATCCGCCGCCGACCTTACCGGGTGACCGACGAACCCGAGTCCCTCCCAACCGATTTCCTGCTCTCGCCCACCATGACCATTACGGTTCAGATTCCAACCATCATGCGCTCGTTGACGCGCGATCAGAAGTACGTCGAAACGGACGGCCAGACCGTCATCGAAGCCATCGCCCACCTCGAGCGGACTTACCCTGGCCTGCAACGACGACTGGTGCAAAGCGGCCAACTGCACCGCTTCGTCAACATCTATGTCAACGACGACGATATCCGCTTCAACGGCGGCCTCTCGGCTCGTCTGCGGGACGGAGACACGATCACCATCCTGCCGGCCGTGGCCGGTGGATAGCCTGCGCCGCGCACGACGACGCCCGTCGCGCGGCGACTTGGGATGCGCAGTCAACAAAAAAGCTCGCAACCGCGAGGGTTGCGAGCTTTGTAGCTACCGCTGCGTGAGATCCGGGTGGGGAATCAGAACGGGATATCGTCGTCCATCTCATCGAACCCGCCGCCCGCCGGCGCGCTCGGCCGGCTCGCACCGCCGCCGCCGCTGCGCGCAGCCGCGCCGCCCGCCGCACGGCCGCCGCCGCCATTGTTGCCGCCGCGCTCGGCATCGCCGCGACCGCCGCCATAACCGCCACCGTAGCTAGCGTCGTCGCCACCGCCGCCGCCGCCCGAACCGCCACGGCCGCCCAGCATCTGCATCTGGTCGGCCACGATCTCGGTCGAATAACGGTCCTGGCCGTCCTGGCTTTGCCACTTGCGCGTGCGGATCCGGCCTTCGATGTATACCGACGAGCCCTTCTTCAGATACTCGCTGACGATCTCGGCAAGACGACCGAAAAACGCCACGCGGTGCCATTCGGTCATTTCCTTGAATTCGCCGGACGCCTTGTCCTTGTAGCGGTCGGTCGTCGCGAGGCGGATGTTCGCTACCGCGTCGCCGCTCGGCAGATAACGCACTTCGGGATCGGCGCCGAGATTGCCGACGAGAATGACCTTGTTGACGGATGCCATGTGTTTCTCCAGTTGATTCGATGCCAAACAGCGCGGCAAAACCGTTCACGGCTTCATCGGCCGGCGTGTGCCGGACCGGAGCACGCCGCGCGCTTAGAAAGGCGTTCGCGTGTCAGGCTTTGCGCGGCGGCTGTTTCATGCCGGCCGCGATTATAAGCCACACGGCCACGAGTGCCGAGCACGCGAAAAACACCGTATTCGCGCCGCCGCTCTTCAGCAGCAGGCCGCCCAGGCCGCCGCCCAGCGCGAGCCCGATGGACTGCGTCGTGTTGTACACGCCCGTGGCCGCGCCCTTGCGCGATCCGGGCGCGAGCTTCGACACGAGCGACGGCTGCGACGCCTCCAGAATGTTGAAGCCCAGGAAGTAGACGAACAGGATTGCCGCGACAATCAGAATCGTATGTGTTGCAAAGCCAAGCAACAACTGGCCGATTAGGATAGCGGCAATTCCGCCCAACAGCACGGGCTTCATCTTGCCCTGTTTTTCCGCGACGATGATGGCCGGCACCATCATCACGAACGCGAGCCCCATCACCGGCAGATAAACCTTCCAGTGCGACGCGACGGGCAAGCCGCCGTCGACGAGCAGCCGCGGCACGACGAGGAAAAGCGCGGTTTGCGTCGCGTGCAGCGCGAGCACGCCGAAATTCAGGCGCAGCAGTTCGACGTTGTGCAGCACTTCGGCAAACGGCGCCGGTACGTGCACGGGCGGCGGCGCTTCCGGCACGACCCACAGCACGACGCCGATCGCGGCGACCGACAGCGCGCCGACGATCGCGAAGAGCCCGCTCATCCCGACCCAATGGAACACGATCGGCGCGCCGACGATCGCGACCGCGAACGACATGCCGATCGAACCGCCCACCATCGCCATCGCCTTCGTACGGTTGTGCTCGGACGTGAGGTCGGCGATGAACGCGAGCACAGCCGACGATACCGCCCCCATTCCCTGGATGACCCGGCCGACGATGATCCAGGTGATGTCGTGCGCGGACGCGGCGACGAAGCTGCCAAGCGCGAAGATCAGCAGACCCGTGGCGATCACCGGCTTGCGTCCGAACTTGTCCGACGCCCAGCCGTAAAAAATATAAAGCAGGGATTGCGTGACGCCGTACGCACCGAGTGCGATGCCGACGAGCACGACGTTGTCGCCGCCGGGAATCGTCTTCGCGTAGACGGAGAACACCGGCATGATCATGAAGAGGCCGAGCATGCGCAGCGCGAAGATCGCCGCGAGCGACGTGGTCGCGCGCAGCTCGGGTGCGCTCATGCGAGTGGAAGTAGCGGACGGATTGGACATCGGGCGTGTGTTCGAGTGAATCGGTAGTCCGCCCGCTGCCGGGCGGCGGAAGATCCGGGCCGGCCGCCTGCCGCCGCACGCCGCCTCGCTGCGGCTCGGGCGTCGCGAAAGCCCGCCGCCGGTAGGCGCGGGAATTGGTTGGGAGCCTGAAACGACGGACTCGAAAAGTCGTTATAGTAGCAGGTTTGGTTCTCTCCTCTTCCGCCGGGTTCATGGAACAAATTCGTATCCGTGGGGCGCGCACCCACAACCTGAAGAACGTCAATCTCGACCTGCCGCGGCACAAATTGATCGTGATCACCGGGCTGTCCGGCTCGGGCAAGTCGTCGCTCGCGTTCGACACGCTGTACGCAGAAGGCCAGCGGCGCTACGTCGAAAGCCTGTCGGCGTACGCGCGCCAATTCCTGCAGTTGATGGAGAAACCGGATGTCGACCTGATCGAAGGCCTGTCGCCCGCGATCTCGATCGAGCAGAAGGCGACATCGCACAATCCGCGCTCGACGGTCGGCACCGTCACCGAAATTCACGATTACCTGCGACTTTTGTACGCACGGGTCGGCACGCCGTATTGCCCGGATCACGAGATCCCGCTCGAGGCGCAAAGCGTGTCGCAGATGGTCGACGCCGCGCTCGCGCTGCCCGACGAGACGAAGCTGATGATCCTCGCGCCCGTCGTCGCGAACCGCAAGGGCGAGCACGCCGAGCTGTTCGAGGAGATGCAGGCGCAGGGCTTCGTGCGTTTTCGCGTCCGCTCGGGCGGCGGCACGGCGAACGAAGGCGCCGCGAAGATCCACGAGGTCGATTCGCTGCCGAAGCTCAAGAAGAACGACAAGCACACGATCGACGTCGTCGTCGATCGCCTGAAGGTGCGCCCGGACATGAAGCAGCGTCTCGCCGAATCGTTCGAGACCGCGCTGCGCCTGGCCGACGGCCGCGCAATCGCGCTCGAGATGGATACCGACAAGGAGCACCTGTTCAGCTCGAAGTTCGCGTGCCCGGTGTGCTCGTATTCGCTGCAGGAGCTCGAGCCGCGCCTCTTCTCGTTCAACAACCCGATGGGCGCGTGCCCGGAATGCGACGGCCTCGGCCAGATCACGTTCTTCGATCCGAAGCGGGTCGTCGCGCATCCGTCGCTGTCGCTCGCGGCGGGCGCGGTCAAGGGCTGGGACCGGCGCAACCAGTTCTACTTCCAGATGCTGCAAAGCCTCGCGGCGTTCTACGATTTCGACATCGACACCGCGTTCGAGGACCTGCCCGAGAAGATCAAGAAGATCCTGCTGTTCGGCTCCGGCAAGCAGACGATCCCGTTCTCGTACATCAACGAGCGCGGCCGCACGACGATCCGCGAGCACGTGTTCGAAGGGATCATCCCGAACCTCGAGCGCCGCTACCGCGAGACCGATTCGGTCGCGGTCCGCGAGGAGCTCGCGAAGTATCAGAACAACCAGCCGTGCCCGTCGTGCGACGGCACGCGCCTGCGCCGCGAGGCGCGCTTCGTGCGCGTCGGCCAGGGCGACTACGCGCGCGCGATCTACGAAGTGAGCAGCTGGCCGCTGCGCGACACGCTCGGCTACTTCGACGGCCTCTCGCTCGACGGCGCGAAGCGCGAGATCGCCGACAAGGTGATCAAGGAGATCGTCGCGCGGCTCACGTTCCTGAACAACGTCGGCCTCGATTATCTGTCGCTCGAGCGCAGCGCCGAGACGCTGTCGGGCGGCGAGGCGCAGCGCATCCGGCTCGCGTCGCAGATCGGCTCGGGCCTGACAGGCGTGATGTACGTGCTCGACGAGCCGTCGATCGGCCTGCACCAGCGCGACAACGATCGCCTGATCGCGACGCTCAAGCACCTGCGCGACCTCGGCAACTCGGTGATCGTCGTCGAGCACGACGAGGACATGATCCGCACGGCCGACTACGTCGTCGACATGGGCCCGGGCGCCGGCGAGCACGGCGGCACGGTGGTCGCCGAAGGCACGCCGAAGCAGGTGCAGGCGAACGGCAATTCGCTGACGGGCCAGTATCTCGTCGGCAAGCGGACGATCGAGTTCCCGGACGAGCGGATCGAGCCCGATCCGGAGCGGACGTTGCGGATCGCCGATGCGCACGGCAACAATCTGAAGCACGTCGACCTCGACCTGCCGGTCGGCCTGCTCTCCTGCATCACCGGCGTATCCGGCTCGGGCAAGTCGACGCTCATCAACGACACGCTGTACAACGCGGTCGCGCGCCACCTGTACGGCTCGACGACGGAACCCGCGCCGCACGAGTCGATCGAGGGCCTCGAGCACTTCGACAAGGTGATCAACGTCGACCAATCGCCGATCGGCCGCACGCCGCGCTCGAACCCGGCCACCTACACGGGCCTGTTCACGCCGATCCGCGAGCTGTTCTCGGGCGTGCCGATGTCGAAGGAGCGCGGCTACGATCCGGGCCGCTTCTCGTTCAACGTGAAGGGCGGCCGCTGCGAGTCGTGCCAGGGCGACGGCGTGCTGAAGGTCGAGATGCACTTCCTGCCGGACGTCTACGTGCCGTGCGACGTCTGCCACGGCAAGCGCTACAACCGCGAGACGCTCGAAGTCCAGTACAAGGGCAAGAACATCAGCGAAGTGCTCGACATGACGGTCGAGCACGCGTACGAGTTCTTCAACGCGGTGCCCGTCGTCGCGCGCAAGCTGAAGACGCTGCTCGACGTGGGCCTCGGCTACATCCGGCTCGGCCAGTCGGCGACGACGCTCTCCGGCGGCGAGGCGCAGCGCGTGAAGCTGTCGCTCGAGCTCTCGAAGCGCGACACCGGCCGCACGCTCTACATCCTCGACGAGCCGACGACCGGCCTGCACTTCCACGACATCGCGCTCTTGCTCGAAGTGATCCACCGGCTGCGCGACCAGGGCAACACGGTCGTGATCATCGAGCACAACCTGGACGTCATCAAGACGGCCGACTGGGTGATCGACCTGGGGCCGGAAGGCGGCGCGGGCGGCGGCCAGATCATCGCGCAGGGCACGCCCGAGCAAATCGCGAAGACGAAGGCGAGCTTCACCGGCAGGTACCTCGCGCCGCTCCTCAAGCGCGGCAAGTAAACGGGACGCGGCCGTCCGGGCGCACGCCCGGCCGCCGCCCCCCGGTCCGCGCGCAACGCGCGGCCTCCATCCGCGGCCCCCAAAAGCGGCCCCGACGCGCGGCCGATGCGGCGCCAAATTCTTCCTTACAACATCCTAATATTCAGGTCGATAATCGTTGCTATACTTCGCGGCGATGCAAGGTTATGCCCGCTTGCGGCCACAAGCGCGCCGAATAGCCTCCGAATACAGGGATATCATGGAGAAGCAATCTGAGCCGCCACGCGAGCCGCAAACGCGGGAACCGCACCTGCGCAGCGTCCGGCTGACGAGCGATTTCAGCCTGCCGAAGCTTTCGGCGATTGAGATCGGCAGCTACCTCTTCGCCCTTGTCGGCCTGTGGCTCGTCCTGCACCTGAAGCTGCTCGGCGGCCTCTTGGCCGGCCTCCTCGTCTATCAGCTCGTTCACATGATCGCGCCCGCGATCGAACGCCACATGTCGAGCCAGCGCGCGCGCTGGCTCGCGGTCGTGCTGCTGTCGGCGGCGATCGTCGGCGGGCTCGCGGGCCTCACGATCGCGGTCATCGAGCATTTCGAGCACACCGTGCCGAACGCGCAGAACCTGCTCGGCCAGGTGATGCAGATCATCGATCAGGCGCGCACGCGCACGCCCGAATGGATCTCGAACCTGCTGCCCGTCGACGCCGAGCAGATGCGCACGAAGGCCGCGGGCCTGATGAACAAGCACATGGATCAACTGCAGCAAGGCGGCAAGAGCGTCGCGCGCGGGTTCGGGCACGTGCTGTTCGGGATGATCATCGGCGCGATGATCGCGATCGGCGTCGATCGCCACAAGCAGCGCCAGCCGCTGTCGACCGCGCTCGTCACGCGGGTCTCGCGCTTCTCCGACTCGTTCCGCCGGATCGTCTTCGCGCAGATCAAGATTTCGGCGCTCAACGCGTTCTTCACGGCGATCTACCTGCTCGCCGCGCTGCCGATCTTCCATCAGCGGCTGCCGCTGTCGAAGACGCTCGTGCTCGTCACGTTCATCGCGGGCCTCCTGCCCGTGGTCGGCAATCTGATCTCGAACACGCTGATCGTCGCGGTGTCGCTGTCGGTCAGCATGGGCACCGCGATCGCGTCGCTCGTGTTCCTCATCGTGATCCACAAGCTCGAATACTTCCTGAACGCCAAGATCATCGGCGGCCAGATCGAATCGCGCGCGTGGGAGTTGCTGCTCGCGATGCTCGTGATGGAAGCCGCGTTCGGCGTGCCCGGCGTGGTCGCCGCGCCGATCTTCTATGCGTACATCAAGCGCGAGCTGATCTATCTGCGGCTCATCTGAGCGCCGCGCGTCCGCCGGCCTCGCGCCCGCGCATTCCGAGCAAAAAGAAAGGCCGCGTCCGTCGCCGGACGCGGCCTTCGTTCGTTTCGTTGCACCGCCGCCCGCCGCCGCGCATCGCGCGCCGGCCGAGCGGAAAACACGCGCGCGACTTGGCGGCTTAGCGGAACACCACCGTCTTCGTGCCGTTCAGCACGATCCGGTGCTCGACGTGCCACTTGACCGCGCGCGCGAGCGTCACGCATTCGACGTCGCGGCCGACGGCGGTCAGCTCGTCCGGCGTCATGCTGTGATCGACGCGCTCGACTTCCTGCTCGATGATCGGGCCTTCGTCGAGATCGGTCGTCACGTAATGCGCGGTCGCGCCGATCAGCTTCACGCCGCGATCGAACGCCTGGTAGTACGGCTTCGCACCCTTGAAGCTCGGCAGGAACGAGTGGTGGATGTTGATCGCGCGGCCGGCGAGCCGCTCGCACATGTTCGGCGACAGGATCTGCATGTAGCGCGCGAGCACGACGAGGTCGGCCGAATGCGCGTCGTCGATCACCTCGAGCACGCGCGCCTCCTGCGCGGCCTTCGCGTCGGCCGACGCGCCCGCGGCGAGCGGGAAGTGATGGAACGGGATGTCGTAGCTCGCGGCGAGCTGATAGAAATCCTTGTGGTTCGACACGATCGCCGAGATCTCGATCGGAAGCTGGCCGGTGCGGTAGCGGAACAGCAGGTCGTTCAGGCAGTGGCCGATCTTCGACACGAGGAGCACGACGCGCGGCTTCACCGACGCGTCGTGCAGTTCCCAGCGCATCGCGAACTGCTCGGCGAGCGGCGCGAACTCGGCGCGCAGGCCGTCGAGCGCGGTCGCGGCGTCGGCGCCGCTCGTCTGCTCGAAATGCACGCGCATGAAGAATTCGCCGGTGCGGCTGTCGCCGAATTGCGCCGAATCGACGATGTTGCTGCCGCGCTCGAACAGGAAGCCCGAGACCGCGTGAACGATGCCGCGCCGGTCCGGGCACGACAGTTTCAGGATAAAGCTGTGATCGGCCGACATGACCGCTACTCCCTTCTCTAATCTTCTGAACAATGGATTCGATTCGCGCTCAGCGAAGCGGCGGCGGCGCGAACAGCGCGTCGAGCCCGCGCGCGTCGTCGGGCGAGATCGCGCGGTGGCGCAGCAGGCTGTCGAGCATCGCGAGGCTCGCGTCGACGGTGGCTTCGCCCGCGCGCAGCCACGCGAGGACCTCGTCGACGCCGGCGAGCAGGTGCTCGGCGACTTCGCCGTCCTGATTGTGAGGCGCGAAATCGCCCGGCAGCGGCAAGTCGTAGATGAAGATCTGCTCGGCCTGCGTGCCTTCCGGCAGCGAGCACAGCACGTGCGCGACGCGGCCGGGAATCGCGCGCGCGGCGAGGTCGGCCGGAATGCCCGCTTCTTCCCAGCATTCCTTCGCGATCGTGTCCTCGATCCCGAGTCCCCAGCCGATGCCGCCCGCGACGACGTTGTCGAGCATGCCCGGATCGGTCGCCTTGGTCGCGCTGCGGCGGCCGAGCCACATCCGAAGCGGCGCCGAAGGTGCATATTCTACGATGCCGTTCAGATGCACCGCGTACGTCATCGTACCGAAGAAGCGCGACGCCGCCCGCTCGATGTACGCGAGCGGCGGATCGTCGAAGCGGTTGCGGATCGCATAGATCTCGTCGCGCCAGCCGACGATCACGCCTTCCGCCGCGAGCGCGCCGATCGGGCTCGCGAGCGCCATGCTGCGCGCGTCGACGCTGTCGTAGCGCGCGCAAAGCTCGACGCGCCCCGCCGGAAACTCGAACACGTCGGGCCAGCGCGCAAGGTGCGCGACATCGTCGCGGCGCAGCCAGCCGACCTGCCGGCCGGCGATCCGGAACGGCACGTGCGCGGCCGCGTCGAAGCGGCGCGCGGCGGCGATGCACGGAAACGTCATCGCGCGTCTCCTCAGTCCTTCAGCGCGACGCGCAGGCCGAGCGCGATGAACGTCGCGCCCGCGAGCCGGTCGAGCCACACGCCGACGCGCGGCCGGCGCTTGAGCCACACGCCGATCACGCCCGCGCCGACGCCGAACACCGAGAACACGACGGCCGTCTGCGCCATGAAGAGCGCGCCCAGCTCGAGCATCTGCAGCGCGACGGCCTGCGCGCCGTGCGGATCGACGAATTGCGGCAGGAACACGACAAAGAAGAGCGTCACCTTCGGATTCAGCAGATTGCCGATCACGCTCTGGCGGAAGATCGTCGACAGCGGCTGCGGCGCGCGCTCGTGCGCGGTCGCGAGGCCCTTGCTGCGCAGCGCCTTGATGCCGATCCAGATCAGGTACGCGCCGCCCGCGAGCTTGAGCAGATGGAACGCGACGGGCGACGAGCGCAGCAGCGCGGCGACGCCGAACGCGGCGAGCGTCGTGTGAAACAGCACGCCCGACGCGAAGCCGAGCGCCGCGACGATGCCGGCCGCGCGGCCTTGCGAGATGCCGCGCGCGAGCACTTGCAGGTTGTCTGGGCCGGGCGCGACGGTGATCGCGATCGACGTGGCGAGGAACAGCATGAAATTGGGCATCGCGGGCTCGCTTGAATCAGTGGACAAGTGGACTGACGCTGAATGAAACCTGAACCGGGGGACGGACGACGCGCGGCGGCGCGCCGCGCTCAGTGTCCGGAAAATTCGGTGACCGTATAAAGCGGCAGGCCCGCCTGGCGCAGCAGCGCCGAGCCGCCGAGATCCGGCAGGTCGACGATCGCCGCGCCTTCGACGACGACCGCGCCGAGCCGCTCGAGCAGGTTCTTGCCCGCCATCATCGTGCCGCCCGTCGCGATCAGGTCGTCGACGATGACGACGCGGTCGCCCGGCCGGCAAGCATCCTCGTGGATCTCGACGGTCGCCGTGCCGTACTCGAGCGCGTACGACTCGCGCTGCGCCTTGTACGGCAGCTTGCCGACCTTGCGGATCGGCACGAAGCCGACGGAAAGCTCGTACGCGATGATCGGCGCGATGATGAAGCCACGCGCGTCGAGGCCCGCGATGTAATCGAGCTTCGCATCGACATAGCGCTCGACGAACAGATCGACGAGCACGCGCAGCGCCTTCGCGCTCTGCAGCAGCGGCGTGATGTCGCGGAACATCACGCCCGGCTGCGGCCAGTTCGGCACCGTGCGGATGCGGCTGTGAATGAACTCGACGGGATCGAGCTGCGTGTCCGACGACGTGGACATCATGAAAATCTCCGAAAAAACGGCGCCGGAATCCCGCGCCGTTCGTCGATCGCTCGACAACCCCAAAAATCAGCGGCCGCGCGGCATCACGCCGCAGCGGTCGATCCGCCGTCGCGCCGGTGCCGCGACAACCGCTCCTCGGCCTCCGCGAGCGCTTCCGGCAACCCGCGCAGCACGACGATGTCGCTCGCGCGCAGCTTCGTCTCGGGGTCGGGCTCGACGCCGCGAATCCCGTGGCGGCGGATCGCCGTCACCTCGAGGCCGAGCGCGAACAGACCCAGCTCGGCGAGCGAGCGGCCGACCGCGTCCGCGCGCGCGTCGACGGGCACCGATTGTAGCCGCACCTGCTCGTGATCGTCGTCGTCCGCGTCGTCGGCGCCGCGGAAATAGCCGCGCAGCAGGCTGTAGCGCGCGTCGCGCATCTCCTCGACGCGCCGCACGACGCGCCGCATCGGCACGCCCATCAGCACGAGCGTGTGCGATGCGAGCATCAGGCTCCCCTCGACGATCTCCGGAATCACCTCGGTCGCGCCCGCGGCGAGCAGCTTCTCGAGGTCGGCGTCGTCGACGGTGCGCACGATCGCGGGCAGCGTCGGCTCGAGCTCGTGCACGTTGTGCAGCACGCGCAGCGCGGACGGCGTGTTCGCGTACGTGACCGCGACGGCCGCCGCGCGGTGGATGCCCGCCGCGAGCAGCGACTCGCGGCGCGCGGCGTCGCCGAACACGACCGATTCGCCCGCCGCCGCGGCCGCCGTCACGCGATCCGGATCGAGGTCGAGCGCGACGTACGAGATCCCTTCCTGCTCGAGCATCCGCGCGAGGTTCTGCCCGGCGCGGCCGTAGCCGCAGATGATCACGTGCCCCTTCTGCTTGATGCTCTGCGTCGCGATCCGCGTCATCTGCAGCGATTGCTGCATCCACTCGGCCGACGACAGCCGCATCGCGATCCGGTCGGCGTTCTGGATCAGGAACGGCGCGGCGAGCATCGACAGCAGCATCGACGCGAGGATCGACTGCAAGAGCGTCGCGTCGACGAGATGCCGGTCGAGGATCAGGTTCAGCAGCACGAAGCCGAATTCGCCCGCCTGCGCGAGCCCGAGGCCCGTGCGCATCGCGACGCCGGGCGTCGCGCCGAACGCGCGCGCGAGCCCCGTGATCATCACGCTCTTCAGCAGCACCTGGCCGACGAAGAAGCCGAACACGAGGAACGGATGCCGCCAGATCACGCTCGGATCGAGCAGCATCCCGGTCGTCACGAAGAAGAGCCCGAGCAGCACGTCGCGGAACGGCTTGATGTCCTCCTCGACCTGATGCCGGTACGGCGTCTCGGAGATCAGCATCCCGGCGATGAACGCGCCGAGCGCGAGCGACAGGCCGAAGCGGTCGGTGATGAACGCGGCGCCGAGCGTGACGAGCAGCAGGTTCAGCACGAACAGCTCCTGCGAGCGCCGCCGCGCGACGACGTTCAGCCACCGCGTCATGAAGCGCTGGCCGACGATCAGGAGCAGCGCGAGCGCGACGACGATCTTCACCGCCGCGAACCCGAGCGACATCACAAGATCCTTCGACGACTCGCCGCCGAACGCGGCGATCACGATGAGCAGCGGCACGACGGCGAGATCCTGGAACAGCAGCACGCCGAAGATGTTGCGGCCGTGCTCGGTTTCGATCTCGAGCCGCTCGGCGAGCATCTTCGAGACGATCGCCGTCGACGACATCGCGAGCGCGCCGCCGAGCGCGACGCTGCCCTCCCACGTGATGTGCATCCAGCGCTCGAAGAGCGCGCCCAGCAGCAGCGCGATCGCGATCGTGCCGAGCACCTGCGCGAGCCCGAGCCCGAACACGAGCCGGCGCATCGCGCGCAGCTTCGACAGCGAGAACTCGAGGCCGATCGAGAACATCAGGAACACGACGCCGAACTCGGCGAGATGCTCGGCGCGTTCGAGGTCGGCCGCGAAGCCCAGCGCGTGCGGGCCGACGACGATGCCGACCGTCAGGTAGCCGAGCATCGGCGGCAGGTTCAGCGAACGGAACACGACGACGCCCGCCACCGAGGCAAGCAGCAGCAGAAGCGTCATTTCGAGCGGGGAAATCACGGGCGAAGCGTCCTCGTTCGTCGTCGGCGCCGCATGACGGACGCCGGGTTGGGCCGGGAGAATACTCGGGAAAGTGGGCGCAAGGGGCCCGGCGCGGCGAACAAACGCCTTTGCTATACTCCGCGCATGATAGCGAAAATCAATGATGACCGGGCGCTCGCGCTCGCCCGCGACGTGCTCGACATCGAGGCGAACGCCGTGCGCGCGCTCGCCGATCAGCTCGACGGCGAGTTCGCCGCCGCGGTCGGGCTGCTTCTGAATTGCAGCGGCCGCGTCGTCGTTTCCGGGATCGGCAAATCGGGGCACATCGCCCGCAAGATCGCCGCGACGCTCGCCAGCACCGGCACTCCCGCGTTCTTCGTCCACCCCGCCGAGGCAAGCCACGGCGATCTCGGCATGGTCACGAAGGACGACGTGTTCGTCGCGATCTCGCACTCCGGCGAATCGGAGGAACTCGTCGCGATCCTGCCGCTCATCAAGCGGCTCGGCGCAAAGCTGATCGCGATGACGGGCCGCCCGGCATCGAGCCTCGCGACGCTGTCCGACGTCCATCTGAACGCGGGCGTCGCGAAGGAAGCATGCCCGCTGAACCTCGCGCCGACGGCGAGCACGACGGCCGCGCTCGCGCTCGGCGACGCGCTCGCCGTCGCGGTGCTCGACGCGCGCGGCTTCGGCTCGGAGGATTTCGCGCGCTCGCATCCGGGCGGCGCGCTCGGCCGGCGCCTGCTCACGTACGTACGCGACGTGATGCGCATGGGCGCCGAGGTGCCCGCCGTCCCGCTCGACGCGACGCTGTCCGACGCCCTCTTCCAGATCACCGCGAAGCGGATGGGGATGACGGCCGTCGTCGACGAAGCGGGCCGCGTGGCCGGCATCTTCACCGACGGCGACCTGCGGCGCGTGCTCGAGCGCGACGGCGATTTCCGCCGTCTGCCGATCGTCGACGTGATGACGCGCAACCCGCGCACGATCGCGCCGGACCATCTCGCCGTCGAAGCGGTGGAACTGATGGAGCGCCACCGGATCAACCAGATGCTCGTCGTCGACGACAAGGGCGCGCTGATCGGCGCGCTCAACATGCACGATCTGTTCTCGAAGAAGGTGATTTGATGTCCGCGTCCCCTGTCACGGCGGCCGACCGCGCGAGCCGCGTGAAGCTGATGATTTTCGACGTCGACGGCGTGCTGACCGACGGCGGCCTCCATTTCACCGCGACGGGCGACACGATGAAGTCGTTCAACTCGCTCGACGGCCACGGCGTGAAGCTCCTCGGCGAAGCGGGAATCGCAACCGCGATCATCACCGGCCGCCGCTCGGACGCGGTCGCCGCGCGCGCGAAGGAAATGCGGATCGCGCATCTGCATCAGGGCGTCGAGAACAAGCTGGCCGTATTCGGCGAACTGCTGCGCACGCTCGGCCTCGAAGCCGGGCAGTGCGGCTACATGGGCGACGACTGGCCCGACCTCGCGGTGATGCTGCGCTGTGGCTTCGCGGCCGCGCCGGCGAACGCGCATCCGGACGTGATCGCGCGCGCACACTGGGTCGCCGAGGCCCGCGGCGGTCACGGCGCGGTGCGCGAAGTGTGCGACGCAGTGCTGCGCGCGCAGCACCGCTACGACGCGCTGCTTGCAGCCGCCTGCGGAGCCTGACCGAATGGACGGCAAATTCCGGCTGACGTCGATGATCCCGCTCGTCGCGATGGCGGCGCTCGCGGGCGGCACGTACTGGCTGCTGCAGGCGACGCTGCCGCCGCCCGGCGAGAGCGTCGTGCGTCCGAAGTCGCACGCGCCCGACTATTTCGCGGATAACTTTTCCGTCACCGAGCTCGACCAGACGGGCTCGACCCAGTACCGGCTGACGGCCGCGGGCCTCGTCCATTACGAAGACGACGAGACGAGCGACCTGACGCAGCCTGCGCTGCGCGCGTTCCAGCCCGGCAAGCCGACCGTGACCGCAACCGCGAAGCGCGGCACGGTCAACGGCGACGTGTCGATCGTCGATTTGTATGACGAAGCGCGGATCCTGCGCGCGGCGGGCGGCACCGACCCGCAGATGCAGGCGGATTCCGAGCATTTCCGGGTGTTGGTCAACGACGATGTGATCGCGACCGAAAAGCCGGTTAAACTTCAGCGCGGCCTGTCGATCGCGAACGCCGCCGCCGGGATGAAGTACAACAACGTCACCCGAGTCATCGAACTCTACGGCAACGTGCGCGGCACGATCGCCACTTCCGACGCGTCCGGCGGCGCTCCAGGCCAACCCAAGTAACTCACCACGCGGGACTGCATGAACGAATCGTTCCCTTGTTTATTTCAGAGCGGCGCACGCCGCGCCGTCCGCGCCGCACTCGCGGCGGCGCTCGTCGCGGTGCCGCTCGCGGGCGTCGCGCCCGCGGCCCATGCCGAAAAGGCCGACCGCGACAAACCGATCAACGTCGAAGCGGACAACCTGACCTATGACGACCTGAAGCAGGTCACGGTCGCGACGGGCAACGTCGTCATCACGAAGGGCACGATCCTGATCAAGGGCGACCGCGTCGAGGTGCGCCAGGACCCGCAGGGCTACCAGTACGCGACCGCAACGGCGAGCGGCAAGAAGCACGCGTCGTTCCGCCAGAAGCGCGAAGGCATCGACGAATACATCGACGGCGACGCCGAGCGGATCGACTACGACGGCAGGCAGGACCTGACCACGCTCACGACGAACGCGACCGTGCGCCGCTTGCAGGGCCTGTCCACCGTCGCCGACACGGTCCACGGCAGTGTGATCACATATGACGGCCAGCGCGACTTCTACACCGCGCGCGGCGGCAAGGACGTCGCCGGGCCGGGCAATCCGGGCGGCCGCGTGCGCGCGATGCTGACGCCGAAGAACAGCGGCCCCGCGCCGCTGTCCGGCAGTCCGGCTCAGCTCGCGCCGTCGAACAACATCCAGGGGACACCGAACCCGTGAACGCGCTCCCCAATCGCCAACCGGCCGGCACGTCGAGCTCGCTCGTCGTGCGCAACCTGAAGAAGCGCTACGGCACGCGCACCGTCGTCAAGGACGTGTCGCTCGACGTGAAGAGCGGCGAGGTCGTCGGCCTGCTCGGCCCGAACGGCGCCGGCAAGACGACGTCGTTCTATATGATCGTCGGCCTCGTGCCGCTCGACGCAGGCGACATCTCGCTGAACAGCAGCCCGATCAGCCTGATGCCGATCCACAAGCGCGCGTCGCTCGGCCTGTCGTATCTGCCGCAGGAAGCGTCGGTGTTCCGCAAGCTGACCGTCGAGGAGAACATCCGCGCGGTGCTCGAGCTGCAGCACGACGACGATGGCAAGCGGCTGTCGAAGGACGAGATCGGCGCGCGCGCGGAAGCGCTGCTCGAAGAGTTGCAGATCGCGCATCTGCGCGAGAATCCGGCGCTGTCGCTGTCGGGCGGCGAGCGCCGCCGCGTCGAGATCGCGCGCGCGCTCGCGAGCAACCCGAACTTCATCCTGCTCGACGAGCCGTTCGCGGGCGTCGACCCGATCGCGGTGCTCGAGATCCAGAAGATCGTGAAGTTCCTCAAGCAACGCAACATCGGCGTGCTGATCACCGATCACAACGTGCGCGAGACGCTCGGCATCTGCGATCACGCATACATCATCAGCGACGGATCGGTCCTCGCGTCCGGCGCCCCGAAGGACATCATCGAAAACGAAAGCGTGCGGCGCGTCTACCTCGGCGAGCACTTCCGCATGTAAGCGGCGCGGGACACGATCCCGCAGCCGCCCTTTCCCCGGCGCGACCCGCGCCCTCTCTGCGCACGCCCGGCACGCTCCGCGCGTGCGCATTCGCGCGCCGAGCGTCATTCCGGATGCCTCAACGCGCCGCCCTCGTGGCAAACTTCCGGTACGACTCCCTTTTTGCCATGAAAGCCAGCCTCCAACTCCGCCTGTCGCAGCATCTCGCGCTCACACCCCAGCTTCAGCAGTCGATCCGGCTGCTGCAGTTGTCGACGCTCGAACTGCAGCAGGAAGTCGCGATGGCGGTCGCGCAGAATCCGCTTCTCGAAAACGAAGACGACTGGATCGCAAGCCCGCTGCGCCTCGCGGCGGACGGCTCGGTGATCGCGCAGACGCCCGCATCGTCGGCGCCCGAGCCGATGCAAGGCGCATCGAACGGCACGAGTGCGACGAATGAGCGCACCGAGCGCGACGAGCCTGCGGGCGTCGACGAATACGACAGCTATTCGGCCGACAGCGGCGATGCGAGCCAGTGGAACCTCGACGACTTCGGCCGCTCGCCCTCCGCCTCGGACGACGACGATCTGCCGCCGATGCAGATCCACGAAACGGCGACATCGCTGCGCGACCATCTCGCCGCGCAATTGCGCGTCACGCAAGCGAGCCCGCGCGATCGCGCGCTCGTGATGTTCCTGATCGAATCGCTCGACGACGACGGCTATCTGACCGCGTCGCTCGAAGAAGTCCTCACCGATCTGCCGGCGGAGCTCGAGGTCGACCTCGACGAACTGAACGCGGCGCTCGCGCTGCTGCACAGCTTCGATCCGGCAGGCGTCGGCGCGCGCTCCCCATCCGAGTGCCTGAAGCTGCAATTGCTGCGGCTCGATCCGTCCCCGACGCGCACGCTCGCGCTCGACATCGTGTCGCAGCATCTCGAACTGCTCGCCGCGCGCGATTTCACGCGCCTGCGCAAGCAACTGAAGGCGTCCGACGACGAGCTGCGCAACGCGCACGCACTGATCCGCTCGCTCGAGCCGTTCCCCGGCGCGGCGTACGGCAAGGCCGAAGCGGATTACGTGGTGCCCGACATCATCGTGAAGAAGACGGGTCAGAACTGGCAGGCGGAACTCAACCCGGAAGTCGTGCCGCGGCTGCGGATCAACCATCTGTACGCGAACATCCTGCGCAACAGCCGGGGCGATCCGAGCACGGGTTCGCTCAAGCAGCAGTTGCAGGAAGCGCGCTGGCTGATCAAGAATATTCAGCAGCGATTCGAGACGATCCTGCGCGTCGCGCAAGCGATTGTCGAACGTCAGAGGAATTTCTTCGCGCACGGCGAAATTGCGATGCGCCCCTTGGTTTTGCGGGAAATAGCTGATACGCTGGGCCTACACGAATCGACTGTCTCCCGTGTGACAACCGGCAAGTACATGCTGACCCCGTTCGGCACACTTGAATTTAAGTACTTCTTCGGATCGCACGTTTCGACAGACACCGGAGGTGCCGCGTCGTCGACGGCAATCCGCGCCCTCATCAAACAACTGATAGGAGCCGAAGACCCCAAATCCCCTCTTTCGGATAGTCGCATAGCCGAACTGCTAGCGGAACAAGGGTTCGTGGTCGCGCGCCGCACGGTTGCCAAATATCGCGAAGCCCTCAAGATCCCGGCGGTGAATCTGCGCAAGTCTCTGTAGCCCGTCGCCACGCGGTGGGCGTTTTCCGGCCGCCGCATCGTCGACGGTAAAGTCGGCCGACCGATCCGCTCGCTGCGGCGAGCGTCGGCAAACGAAATCGGCAGGCGCTGCCGCCTCTATGCGGAAGGTGGTCATTAGCTTGGAGAAGCACTATGAACCTGAAGATCAGTGGACACCATCTCGAAGTCACGCCTGCTATCCGCGAATACGTGATCACCAAGCTCGACAGGGTGCTACGGCATAGCGATCAGGTCATCGATGGCGCTGTGATCCTCACGGTCGACAATCACAAGGAGAAGGACAAGCGGCAAAAGGCGGAAATCACGCTGCATCTGAAGGGCAAGGATATCTTCGTCGAAAGCGCGAACGGCGATATGTACGCGGCGATCGATCTGC
This sequence comes from Burkholderia sp. ABCPW 14, assembly GCF_001523835.1. Classification (NCBI taxonomy): domain Bacteria; kingdom Pseudomonadati; phylum Pseudomonadota; class Betaproteobacteria; order Burkholderiales; family Burkholderiaceae; genus Burkholderia; species Burkholderia sp. ABCPW 14. The sequence goes on from NZ_LOVS01000009.1 coordinate 64,789, forward strand.
TGATCGACAAGCTCGACCGGCAAGTCGTCAAGCACATGGAGCGTCTGCAAACGCACGCGCACGAGCCGATCAAGCACCATCAGGTAGCCGAGCAAATCGAACTTCCGCCGCAATGAGCCGTGGCGCGACAGCGCCGGCCGAACCGCCCGCTTCGACGGGCGGTTTTTTATTGTGCAAACCGCTGTGGCGCGACGCACGCACACTGCGCAATAGAAGCGTTTCTCGACGTTTCGCACGGCGCGCGGCGCCGTCTGCAGTGCTCTATAATGTCTCGGTTATTATCGGGGGCGATGAGCCGGTTCGCCGCGCTTCAGAGGTCTCCGTCGCCTAACGCCGTCCTTTTTGACCGACATGGAAAATCAGTCCGCCGCGAGGAGACCCCAGGCCGCCCCTATGCCTGCCAACATGAATCGCCTAGCCAAAATCCTGCCTCTGGAGAACGTCGTCATCGACCTCTCCGTCACCAGCAAGAAACGCGTCTTCGAACAAGCCGGCCTGATCTTCGAGAATCAGAACGGCATCGCCCGCAGCACCGTCACCGATAATCTGTTCGCGCGCGAGCGGCTCGGCTCGACGGGGCTCGGCGAAGGGGTCGCCATTCCGCACGGCCGGATCAAGGGGCTCAAGCACCCGCTCGCCGCGTTCGTGCGGCTCGCCGAGCCGATCCCCTTCGAGGCGCCGGACGGCCAGCCCGTCTCGCTGCTGATCTTCCTGCTCGTGCCGGAACAGGCAACGCAGCAGCACCTCGAAATCCTCTCCGAAATCGCCCAACTGCTGTCCGATCGCGACACCCGCGAGCGTCTGCACACCGAAACGGACCGCGACGAGTTGCATGGACTCCTGACTCAGTGGCAACCTTAAGCTGATCGGGGCGGTTCGTTCCCCATTGCGTCGCGGCCCGCGCCGCCGAGCCGAGCCGCCCGCCGCCGGGCCGGAGCCGCAACCTTCGTTGCAGCGTCCGGGCGCCGGCTCCTTGGAGTAACGGACTCATGGATACGTCCAGCATCAACGCCCAGAGCATCTTCGACGACAACGCGGCCATGCTGAAGCTCAGCTGGCTGACGGGGCATGAAGGCTGGGAACGCGGGTTTTCCGCCGACACGGTCGCGAATGCGACGTCGAGCGCCGACCTCGTCGGCCACTTGAACCTGATCCACCCGAACCGGATCCAGGTGCTCGGCGAAGCCGAGATCGACTACTACCAGCGCCAGACCGACGAAGACCGCTCGCGCCACATGGCCGAGCTGATCGCACTCGAACCGCCGTTCCTGGTGGTCGCGGGCGGCGCCGCCGCGCCGCCCGAACTCGTCCTGCGCTGCACGCGCTCGTCGACGCCGCTCTTCACGACGCCGATGTCGGCCGCCGCGGTGATCGACAGCCTGCGCCTCTACATGTCGCGGATCCTCGCGCCGCGCGCGACGCTGCACGGCGTATTCCTCGACATTCTCGGGATGGGCGTGCTGCTGACAGGCGATTCGGGCCTCGGCAAGAGCGAGCTCGGTCTCGAACTGATCAGCCGCGGCCACGGGCTCGTCGCCGACGACGCGGTCGATTTCGTCAGACTTGGCCCCGATTTCGTCGAAGGGCGCTGCCCGCCGCTCCTGCAGAACCTGCTCGAAGTGCGCGGCCTTGGCCTCCTCGACATCAAAACGATCTTCGGCGAGACCGCGGTCCGCCGGAAGATGAAGCTGAAGCTGATCGTCCAGCTCGTGCGCCGGCCGGACGGCGAATTCCAGCGGCTGCCGCTCGAAAGCCAGACGGTCGACGTGCTGGGTCTGCCGATCAGCAAGGTCACGATCCAGGTCGCGGCGGGCCGCAACCTCGCGGTGCTCGTCGAGGCGGCGGTGCGCAACACGATCCTGCAGCTGCGCGGCATCGACACGCTGCGCGACTTCATGGACCGCCAGCGCCTCGCGATGCAGGACCCGGACAGCCAGTTCCCCGGCAAGCTCGTGTAACCCGCGCCGGCTCCCGCCGCCACGCTGGCGCAACGAGCCGGTGCTATGATGAAACGTCAGGATTTTCTCTTTCCATGCGCATTGTCCTCATCACTGGCATCTCCGGCTCCGGCAAGTCCGTCGCGCTGAACGCGCTCGAGGACGCAGGCTATTATTGCGTCGACAACCTGCCGCCCCACGTGCTGCCCGAGCTCGCCCGCTACCTTGCCGCCGACGGCCAGAACCGGCTCGCCGTCGCGATCGACGCGCGCTCGAGCGCGTCGCTCGACGAAATGCCGGGCCTCATCCGCGCGCTGTCGCGCGAGCACGACGTGCGCGTGCTGTTCCTGAACGCGAGCACGCAGGCGCTAATCCAGCGCTTCTCCGAAACGCGCCGCCGCCATCCGCTGTCGGGCTCGCCGTCGCACGACGCGGACGTCGGCCTGCTCGTGTCGCTCGAAGAGGCGATCGAGCGCGAGCGCGACCTCGTCGCGCCGCTCGCCGAATTCGGTCATCAGATCGACACGAGCAACCTGCGCGCGAACGTGCTGCGCACGTGGGTCAAGCGCTTCATCGAGCAGAAGAACGACGATCTCGTGCTGATGTTCGAATCGTTCGGCTTCAAGCGCGGCGTGCCGCTCGACGCCGATTTCATGTTCGACGTGCGCGCGCTGCCGAACCCGTACTACGACAACGAGCTGCGCCCGCTCACCGGGCTCGACCAGCCGGTCGTCGCGTTTCTCGACGCGCTGCCCGTCGTCCATCAGATGCTGGACGACATCGAGTCGTTTCTCACCAAATGGCTGCCGCATTTCCGCGAAGACAATCGCAGCTACCTGACGGTCGCGATCGGCTGCACGGGCGGCCAGCATCGGTCGGTGTTTCTCGCGGAGACGCTCGCCGCGCGTCTTTCGCGGCAGGCCAACGTGATCGTGCGGCATCGTGACGCGCCCGTCGCCGTGGACGCGTCGTCGCGGCTGGTGACCTAGCGCCGCTCACTTTTTCCGTCCTAGCCATGTCCTCTCTGTCGACCACGCTCATCGATTTGCCGCTCTTTCCGCTGCATGCGGTGTTGTTTCCCGGCGGACTGCTACCTCTGAAAGTCTTCGAGGCGCGCTATCTGGACATGGCGCGCGCGTGCCTGCGCGACGACGCGCCGTTCGGCGTGTGCCTGCTGAAGAGCGGCCCCGAAGTCGCTCAGGAAGGCGAAGTATCGGTGCCCGAGACGATCGGCTGCATGGCGCGGATCGTCGAGTGCGATACCGGCGAATTCGGCATGCTGTTCCTGCGCACGATCGGCACGCAGCGCTTCGAGCTGCTGTCGCATCGGGTCGAGGCGAACGGCCTGATCATCGGCATCGCCGAGCCGATGCAGGACGACATCCCGCTCGAAGGCGATGAAGCGCTCGCGCAATTCGGCGCGTGCGCGGAGGCGCTCGACCGGATCGTCGACGTGCTGCGCAAATCCGAAGCCGAGTTGCCGTTCGCGGAGCCGTTCCGCTTCGAAGACCCGACGTGGGTGTCGAACCGGCTCGCCGAAGTGCTGCCGCTCGATCTGCGTGCGCGGCAGAAGCTGATGGAGTTTCCCGACGTCGGCGCACGGATCGACGCGGTTCATCGGGAATTGAATCGTCACGGGTGGCTGTAGGCGCGAGGCGTCGTTCGATCGCCGGGGCCTTGAGACAGGACGGCCGGAACTGCTCGGCGTTTTTGGGCGTGAGCCGCATGAGCCGCGCTCGACCTGATCCTTGACCAGCGACAGGCACGTTCGTACGCGACGATTCGTGCCACCGCCGCGAACATTGCTCCATGACGAAGGCTCGTCGGCCGCAATCCGCCGCCCTTTCGCAGCGTGCCTTCGATGCCGCACGCCATCGCCGCACGGCTCGCCGGCGCGCGCATCATCCGGCCTTTGACCGACTACCCCGCCTACAGCAAAGACCCGCTCAGCCCATCGAGCAGCTTGCGCACGGGCGCCGGCACGCCGTATGCATCGAGCTTGTCGAGCGCGACCCATGCGGCCTCGTCGTCGGCGGCCTGCAACACGCCGCCCGCCGCGCTGTCGAGCTCGGCAAGCCGCGGCTCGATCTCGAGCTTGAAGTGCGTGAACGTATGCGTGAGCGGCGCGAGCGGCACGAGCTCCGCGCCGCCGAACGCGCGCGCGCGCAGCGCAAGCGAGGCATCGCCGTCCGCTTCGGGCAGGCTCCACAAGCCGCCCCAGATGCCCGCGGGCGGACGCCGCAGCAACAGCACCGCATCGCCGTCGCGCAGCACGAGCATCCATGTGCGGCGCGTCGGCACCGCCTTTTTCGGACGCGCGGCGGGCAGCTCGCGCTGCCGCCCGCTCCGCTCGGCCACGCAGTCGCCCGCGAACGGACAGCGCGCGCAATCGGGCTTGCCGCGCGCACAGAGCGTCGCGCCGAGATCCATCAAGCCCTGCGTGTACGCGGTGACATCGGCCTGCTCGCCCGCATCGGGCAGCAGCGCCTCGGCGAGGGCCCACATCTCGTTCTCGACACGCTTGTCGCCCGGAAAGCCCTCGACGCCGAACACGCGCGCGAGCACCCGCTTCACGTTGCCGTCGAGGATCGTCGCGCGCGCGCCGAACGCGAACGATGCGATCGCCGCGGCCGTCGACCTGCCGATGCCCGGCAGCTCGGCGAGCGCTTCTGGCGACGCCGGAAACGCGCCGCCGTGCAGCTCGACGACCGCCTGCGAGCAGCGATGCAGATTGCGCGCACGCGAGTAGTAGCCGAGCCCGGCCCACAGCGCCATCACGTCGTCGATCGGTGCGGCCGCGAGTGCGGCGACGTCCGGATAGCGCTCGAGAAAGCGCACGTAATACGGCACGACGGTCGATACCTGCGTCTGCTGCAGCATGATCTCCGACAGCCAGATCCGATATGGATCGCGGGTGTTCTGCCACGGCAGGTCGTGGCGGCCGTGCTTGCGCTGCCACGCGATCAGCGTCGGCGCGAAGGCGGTGTGAAGCGGCGTGATGACTGGCGGGGCGGGGGGGATGCGGGGGGGTTTCAAGATTTCAACGCTGGCAATTCGGACAAAAATAGGTGGACCGCTGGCCCTGGACGATCTGGCGAATCGGCGTGCCGCAGACCCGGCACGGCTCGCCCGCGCGATCGTAGACGGAGCAGTCGAGCTGGAAGTAGCCGCTCTCGCCGTTGCTGCCGACGAAGTCGCGCAGCGTGCTGCCGCCGCGTTCGATCGCATCGGCGAGCGTCGCGCGCACGGCTTCGGCGAGGCGCTCGCAGCGCGGCAGCGACACGCGCCCCGCCGCGGTGGTCGGCCGGATGCCAGCGCGAAAGAGGCTCTCGGACGCGTAGATGTTGCCCACGCCGACGACGATGTCGCCCGAGAGCAGCGCCTGCTTGACCGACACCGTGCGTCCGCGCGTGCGCTTGAAGAGGAGCGCACCCGTGAACGCGGGCGAGAACGGCTCGACGCCGAGGCTCGCGAGAAGCGGATGCGCCTGCACGTCGCCCGCGTCGCGCGGATGCCAGAGCACCGCGCCGAAGCGGCGCGGATCGCGAAAGCGCAGCACGAACTCGTCGAAGATCCAGTCGACGTGATCGTGCTTCGCGGGCGCGGGCGGCGGCGCGTCGTTCGGCAGCACGCGCAGCGTGCCCGTCATCCCGAGATGGACGATGAACCATCCGGCATCGACTTCGAACAGCAGGTACTTGCCGCGCCGCTCGACGTTCAGCACCTCGCGCGCCCTCAGCAACTCGGCGAAGCCGGCGGGCACGGGCCAGCGCAGCATCGCGGTGCGCACGTCGACGCGCTTCACGCGCCGCCCGGCGACGAACGGCTCGATGCCGCGGCGCGTAACCTCGACTTCCGGCAACTCTGGCATGTTTTACGGGTCTCTAATCTGGCTAATGGCGATTGTGCGCGTATTGTAGCGAGCGCGTTACAATCGGCTGAAACATCGAACGGATTTCCATGACTTTGTCCTCGAAGCTGTCCCAGAAGCGCCCAGCCGCGACGCGCGGCCCGCGCGCCGTCCCGGTGCGCCGCGCGATCGGCGCCGCGCTCGTCGCGGCGTGGACGTTCGCCGCGTTCCCCGCTCACGCGCAAGATGATGCCGGCGACGACGCCCCTCAGGCCACGTTCGCGCCGACGCTGCCGGAAGAGCAGAAGGATCTGCCGAGCGTCGCGCTGACGAGCCAGATCGTCTATCAGGTGCTCGCGGCCGAAGTCGCGCTGCAACGCAATCTCCCCGCTCCCGCCTACCAGACCTATCTCGCGCTCGCGCGCGACACCCGCGATCCGCGGATGGCGCAGCGGGCGACCGAGATCGCGCTCGCCGCGCAGAGTCCGGCCGATGCGCTGACCGCCGCGAATCTGTGGCGCGAGTACTCGCCGAGCTCGCCCCGCGCCGCGCAGGTCGACGCCGCGCTCCTCGTGCTCGGGGGCAAGCCGGCCGACGCGCAGCCGATGCTCGCGCAGGAGCTCGCGCGCGCGACGGGCGAGAACCGCGGCGAAGCGATCATCGCGCTGCAGGCGCTGCTCGCGCGCGGCCCGAATCGCGTCGGCGGCCTGACCGTGCTGCAGGATCTGCTGAAGAACGACATGAACCGGCCGGAGGCGCGGCTCGCGATCGCGCGCCAGCAGCTCGCGACCGACGACAAGGACGGCGCGACGCAGTCGCTGAAGGAAGCGCTGCGGATCAAGCCCGACTACCTGCCGGCCGCGCTGATGCTGTCGCAGATGGGACCGAACGAGCGCGCGGCCGGGGTGGTGTCGTTCGAGAAGTTCGTCCAGCAGAATCCGAAATCGCGCGACGGGCGCCTCGCGCTCGCGCAGCTCTATCTCGCCGACGACCGTCTCGACGACGCGCAGAAGCAGTTCGAGGCGATGCGCCGGAACGATTCGAGCGACCCGACGCCGCTCATGGCGCTCGCGCTCATCAAAATCCAGCAGAAGCACCTCGACGACGCGAGCACGTACCTGAAGCAGTACGTGAAGGTCGCGCAGAAGAAGCGAGGCGCGGATGTCGGCCAGGCCTACGTCTATCTCGCGCAAATCGCGCTCGACCAGAACAACGAGGCGCTCGCCGCGCAATGGCTCGACAAGGTCGACGAATCGAGCCAGCAATACGTGCCCGCGCAGGTGACGCGCGCGCAACTGCTGCAGAAGCAGGGCAAGGCCGAGGAAGCGCGCAAGCTGCTCGCGAACCTGCAGGTGTCCGACCCGCGCGACGCCGCGGTGATCGCGCGCACCGACGCGTCGATCCTCTTCACGTCGAAGCGCTACAAGGAAGCCGCGGACCGGCTCGCGCAGGCGGTCGAGGATTTTCCGGACGATCCCGATCTGCGCTACGACTACGCGATGGCGAGCGAGAAAATCGGCCAGTACACGACGATGGAGCAACAGTTGCGCCTGCTGATGCGCGCGCAGCCGGACAATCCGCAGGCATACAACGCGCTCGGCTATTCGCTCGCCGATCGCAACCTGCGCCTTCAGGAAGCGGACACGCTGATCGAGAAGGCCAGCTCGCTTGCGCCGAACGACGCGTTCATCATGGACAGCCTCGGCTGGGTCAAATACCGCCTCGGCGACACGACGGGCGCCGCGAAGATCCTGAAGCGCGCGTACGACCTGCAGCCGAACGCGGAGATCGGCGCGCATCTCGGCGAAGTGCTATGGAAGGCCGGCGCGCAGGACGAAGCGCGCGCCACGTGGCGCGCCGCGCAGAAGCTCGAGCCCGACAACGACACGCTCGTGCAGACGCTCAAGCGCTTTCAGGTGAACGGACTTTGATGACGATGCCGCGTTTCGCCCGGCCGCGCGCGCACGCCGCGCGCGGCTTCGCCCTCGCTGCGGCGGCCGCTGCCGCTGTCGCGCTCTCCGGCTGTACCACCCAGCCCAAGCGCGCGCCCGTCACCGCCCCGAACGCGCTGCAGACCGAGCAGAATCGCGCGTATACGGGCCGCTTCGCGGTCCAGTACCAGGACCAGCTCGGCAATCCGCGCAACGTCTACGGCAATTTCGATTGGCAGGAACAAGGCACGAACGTGTCGCTCGAACTGCGCAGTCCGCTCGGCCAGACGCTCGCGATCGTGAAGTCGGCGCCGAACGGCGCGTCGCTCGAACTGCCGAACCGTCAGCCGCAGTACGCGCCCGACGTCGGCGAACTGATGCAGCGGGCGCTCGGCTTCGCGCTGCCGCTCGACGGCCTGCGCTATTGGCTGCTGCCGACGCCCGCGCCCGCGACGCCCGCGACGACGGTGCGCGATCCGCGGGACGGCACGCGGATCAAGGAGATCCGCCAGGACGGCTGGACCATCGATTACGTCGCATACGCCGACGCGCCCGCCGCCGGCGTGAAGCGCATCAACCTGGTGCGGCAGACGCCGCCGCTCGACATCAAGCTCGTGCTCGACCGCTGAGCGCGCGCTTTTGCCCGACAAAGCTTTTCGCATGACCGATACGACCCGCTCGCTGCGCGACTGCCTCGCCCCGGCGAAACTGAACCTGTTCCTGCACATCACGGGCCGCCGCCCGGACGGCTATCACGAGCTGCAAAGCGTGTTCCAGTTGCTCGATTGGGGCGATACGCTGCACTTCACGCTGCGCGACGACGGCAAGGTGTCACGCAGGACCGACGTGCCGGGCGTGCCGGAAGCAACCGATCTCGTCGTACGCGCGGCCTCGCTGCTGAAGGCGCACACGGGCGCGGAAGCCGGGGTCGACATCGAGATCGACAAGCGCCTGCCAATGGGCGCGGGCCTGGGCGGCGGCAGCTCGGACGCGGCGACGACGCTGCTCGCGCTCAACCGCCTGTGGAAGCTCGACTTGCCGCGCGAAGAACTGCAGGCGCTCGCGGTGAATCTCGGCGCCGATGTGCCCTTCTTCGTGTTCGGAAAAAATGCGTTCGCGGAGGGTATCGGAGAAGCGCTGCAACAGGTAGAATTGCCGGCTCGCTGGTTCCTGGTTGTGACGCCACGGGTGCATGTTCCGACTGCAGCGGTTTTTTCTGATAAATCGTTGACAAGGGATTCAAAGCCCATCACAATTACGGACTTTCTTGCACAGCAAAGCCGCAACGCAGGATGGCCAGACAGCTTCGGCCGGAATGACATGCAGCAAGTTGTGACAAGCAAGTACGCGGAAGTTGCAAAGGTGGTCGAATGGTTTTATAATCTGACCCCCGCGCGGATGACCGGCTCTGGAGCTAGCGTGTTTGCAGCGTTCACGAGCAAGGCTGAAGCAGAAGCGGCGCAAGCCCAGCTGCCGGCCGGCTGGAACAGCGCAGTTACCGGGAGCTTGAGTGAGCATCCACTCTTCGCTTTCGCGTCATAAAGTTTTGCACCATCGGATGGCCTACACTTCCGGTGGAGCTCAGAGTTAAGTGTAGGGGAGTCGCCAAGTTGGTCAAGGCACCGGATTTTGATTCCGGCATGCGAGGGTTCGAGTCCTTCCTCCCCTGCCAAAATTTCTTTCCCGCATTTCCCGCCTAAGCCTGAAGCAGGTGCACGATGAGCAGCCATGACGGCCTGATGGTTTTTACTGGCAACGCCAATCCCGCGCTTGCTCAGGAAGTCGTCAAAATTCTTGGTATTCCCCTCGGCAAAGCGATGGTCAGCCGTTTCTCCGACGGCGAGATCCAGGTCGAAATCCAGGAAAACGTGCGCGGCAAGGATGTCTTCGTCCTGCAATCCACGTGCGCGCCGACGAACGATAACCTGATGGAACTGATGATCATGGTCGATGCGCTCAAGCGCGCATCCGCAGGCCGGATCACCGCCGCCATCCCCTACTTCGGCTATGCGCGCCAGGATCGCCGTCCGCGTTCGGCGCGCGTCGCGATCTCCGCGAAGGTCGTCGCAAACATGCTGGAAATCGCCGGCGTCGAGCGGATCATCACGATGGATCTGCACGCCGACCAGATTCAAGGCTTCTTCGACATTCCCGTCGACAACATCTACGCGACGCCGATCCTGCTGGGCGACCTGCGCAAGCAGAACTACCAGGATCTGCTCGTCGTGTCGCCGGACGTCGGCGGCGTCGTGCGCGCCCGCGCGCTCGCGAAGCAGCTGAACTGCGACCTCGCGATCATCGACAAGCGTCGTCCGAAGGCGAACGTCGCCGAAGTGATGAACATCATCGGTGAAGTCGAAGGCCGCACCTGCGTGATCATGGACGACATGGTCGACACGGCGGGCACGCTCTGCAAGGCCGCGCAAGTGCTGAAGGAGCGCGGCGCGAAGCAGGTGTTCGCGTACGCGACGCACCCGGTGCTGTCGGGCGGCGCGGGCGACCGGATCGCCGCTTCGGCGCTCGACGAGCTCGTCGTCACCGACACGATTCCGCTGTCCGCCGAATCGCTCGCGTGCACGAAGATCCGCTCGCTGTCGAGCGCGGGCCTCTTGGCCGAAACGTTCTCGCGGATCCGCCGCGGCGATTCGGTGATGTCGCTGTTCGCGGAATCCTGAAGCGATCCGCTGCTGAAATTGTTTAGCGCAAAAAGCGAAGCGACGAGCTTCGCTTTTTGCACAATCGGCCGGGACCGACGAACCCCCGGCCATTCGATCGGGGGCCTCATGCAGTCGCGGGGCCCCGTTTTACTGCCTGGTCGCGGGCAGCAAATGGAGAAACACATGAAAGTCGTCGCTTTCGAGCGCCAACAGCAAGGTACGGGTGCGAGCCGCCGCCTGCGCAACGCCGGTAAGACCACGGGTATCGTCTACGGTGGTGAAGCAGCCCCGCAATTGATCGAACTCGATCACAACGCCCTGTGGCACGCGCTGAAGAAGGAAGCCTTCCACTCGTCGATCCTCGATCTCGAAGTGGCCGACCAGTCGCAACAGGTTCTGCTGCGCGACGTGCAATACCACCCGTTCAAGCAGCTCGTGCTGCACGTGGACTTCCAGCGCGTCGACGCGAAGAAGAAGCTGCACACGAAGGTGCCGCTGCACTTCCTGAACGCTGAAGTCAGCCCGGCCGTGAAGCTGTCGAGCGCGGTCGTGTCGCACGTCGCGACCGAAATCGAAGTCGAGTGCCTGCCGGCCGCTCTGCCGGAATTCCTCGAAGTCGATCTGTCGAAGATCGAAGCAGGCCAATCGCTGCATGCGAAGGACATCGCGCTGCCGAAGGGCGTCGCGCTGGTCGCGCACGTCGACGCCGAAAACCCGGTGGTCGCTTCGGCGACGATCCCGGCCGGCGCCGTGTCGGACGAAGCGGCTGCGGGCGAAGGCGAAACGCCGGCTGCCTAAGCGCCCTTCGGGCCGTTTCGCACGACGGTCGACGACCCGCCGAGGCTTGCCCGGCGGGTTTTTTCATTTTTGCAGCCCGCGAGGGCGAGCCCTGACGGGCAAGCGTTCATCATGATCAAACTGATCGTCGGCCTCGGCAACCCCGGGGCGGAATACACCGCGACGCGCCACAACGCAGGCTTCTGGCTCGTCGACCAGCTCGCGCGCGAAGCCGGCGCGACGCTGCGCGACGAGCGGCGCTTCCACGGCTTCTACGCGAAGGCGCGCCTTCACGGCGAGGAAGTCCATTTGCTCGAGCCGCAAACGTACATGAATCGCTCCGGCCAATCGGTCGTCGCGCTCGCGCATTTCTTCAAGATCCTGCCGGACGAGATCCTCGTCGCGCACGACGAGCTCGACCTGCCGCCCGGCGCGGTCAAGCTGAAATTGGGCGGCGGCAGCGGCGGCCACAACGGCCTCAAGGACATCTCCGCGCACTTGTCGTCGCAGCAGTACTGGCGGCTGCGGATCGGCATCGGCCATCCGCGCGACCTGATTCCCGAAAGCGCGCGCGCGGGCGCGAAGCCCGACGTCGCGAACTTCGTGCTGAAGCCGCCGCGCAAGGAAGAGCAGGACGTGATCGACGTCGCGATCGAGCGCGCGCTCGCCGTGATGCCGACCGTCGTCAAGGGCGAGACCGAGCGCGCGATGATGCAGCTGCATCGCAACAGCGCGTAAGCGGGGCGCCTTTCCCGCCGCCGCTTGCCGTGCGTTCGGCGGCGCACATCGGTTAAGCTCGTTCTTTTACTGCTTCTTTTACCGCATCAGGAGCCACGTGGTGAGCCGTTACTGGAGCGACATCGTCCATCAACTCGAGCCGTACGTGCCGGGCGAGCAGCCGGCGCTCGCGCATCCCGTCAAGCTGAACACGAACGAGAATCCGTATCCGCCGTCGCCGTGCGCGATCGACGCGATCCGGCGCGAGCTCGGCGACACCGGCGAGGCGCTGCGCCGCTATCCGGACCCCGCCGCGCGCAAGCTGCGCGAGACGGTCGCCGCGCATCACGGCATCGCGCCCGAGCAGGTGTTCGTCGGCAACGGCTCCGACGAAGTGCTCGCGCACATGTTCCAGGCCCTCTTGCAGCACGACCGGCCGCTGCGCTTTCCGGACATCACGTACAGCTTCTATCCGACCTATGCACGGCTCTATCGCGTCGCATACGAGACGGTGCCGCTCGCCGACGACTTCTCGATTGACATCGACGACTATCTCGACGACACCGGCTGCGTGCTGTTCCCGAACCCGAACGCGCCGACGGGCCGCGCGCTGCCGCTCGCGGACGTCGAGCGGATCGTCGCCGCGAATCCGAGCTCGGTCGTCGTGATCGACGAGGCGTATGTCGATTTCGGCGCGGAGTCGGCGGTGTCGCTGATCTCGCGCTATCCGAACCTGCTCGTCGTGCACACCGCATCGAAGGCGCGCTCGCTCGCCGGCATGCGCGTGGGCTTCGCGTTTGGCGATGCGGCGCTGATCGACGCGCTCACGCGCGTGAAGGACAGCTTCAACTCCTACCCGCTCGATCGACTCGCGCAGGTCGCGACGCAGGCGTCGTACGAGGACGACGCCTGGTTCCAGGCGACGCGAAAGCAGGTGATCGCGAGCCGCGAGCGGCTTGTCGGCGCACTGGTCGCGCTCGGCTTCGACGTCGTGCCGTCGGCGGCGAATTTCGTGCTCGCGCGCCATCCTCGCCACGATGCGGCGACGCTTGCAACACAGCTGAAGGAGCGGGAGATTTTCGTGCGGCACTTCAAGCTGCCGCGGATCGATCAGCACCTGCGCATCACGGTCGGCACCGACGCGGAGTGCGACACGCTCGTCGCGGCGCTGCGCGCATTGCTCGCGTAACGGCCGGCCGGCGCGGATTCACGCGCGAACGCAAGCGAAAACAGGAGCGGCGAGCAGGCCGCCGCCGCGAACGAACGAACGGGCGAACGAGCGGCGACGGGCTCAACCCGCCGGCCGCCGCAACGCATCACACGCCGTCCTTCTCCGCCGCGATCAGCGCGCGATACTTCGCCATCAACTGATCCTTCGTCTCGGGACGACTCGGATCCTGCGGAATGCACTCGACGGGACACACCTGCTGGCACTGCGGTTCGTCGAAATGGCCGACGCACTCGGTGCACTTGTTCGGATCGATCACGTAGATTTCCGGGCCCATCGAAATCGCGCCGTTCGGGCACTCAGGCTCGCACACGTCGCAATTGATGCACTCGTCGGTAATCATCAAAGCCATACTGGTCTCACTTGCGCCGGCGCGCGGCCGGCCGCTTCGGGCCGCCTGCCGCGCGCGGCGCTCACGCGGACGGCGCCTGGGCCATCGCGGCCACTTTCTCCGTCAGCCATTTCTCGACCGACGGGAACACGAACTTGCTGACGTCGCCGCCCAACTGCGCGATCTCGCGCACGATCGTGCCCGAGATGAACTGATATTGGTCCGACGGCGTCATGAACATCGTCTCGACGTCGGGCAGCAGGTAGCGGTTCATCCCCGCCATCTGGAACTCGTACTCGAAGTCCGACACCGCGCGCAGGCCGCGCACGATCACGCGCGCGTCGTTCGCCCGCACGAAATCCTTCAGCAGCCCGGTGAAGCCCATCACCTTCACGTTCGGGTAATGGCCCAGCACCTCGTTCGCAATCTTCAGACGCTCGTCGAGCGAGAAGAACGGCTTTTTCGCGCGGCTGTCGGCGACGCCGACAACCAGCGTATCAAAAATGCTCGACGCGCGCCGCACGAGATCCTCGTGGCCGCGCGTCAGCGGATCGAACGTACCCGGGTACACGGCGACTACCATGTCGCTCCTCCTGTCATCGAGCCAATTGGGGTCGGGGCCAAGCGCGTCGCGCGCGGCCGCCGACATGGGCGCACGTCGCGACTGCACGCGGCGCCTCGTTTGGAACGCGCATTATTCATCATTTTCGCGTTGCAGCAAATGGTAGTGGACGGCGCCCGCCTTGCCGTGCCGCGTCACTTGCCAGCCGGCGAGCGACGCGTGCTCGGACGGATCGAGCGGCGCGCCCGTCTCGACGTACAGATAGCCGCCCGGCGCGACGAGATTCGGCGCGAGCGCGAGCGCGCGCGCGAATGCGGCCGCGTCGCCGAACGGCGGATCGACGAACACGATGTCGAACGAGCGCGGCGCGAGGCCCGCCGCGATGCGCAGCGCGTCGGCTTCGGCGATCTCGATCGCGCGCGCCGCGAGCTTGTCCTTCAGCGCGCGCAGTTGCTGCGCGGCACGCGGATGGCGCTCGACCATCACGACGCTCGCCGCGCCGCGCGACGCCGCCTCGAAGCCGAGCGCGCCGCTGCCCGCGAACAGGTCGAGGCAGCGCCGGCCTTCGAGATCCTGGCCGAGCCAGTTGAAAAGCGTCTCGCGCACGCGGTCGGGCGTCGGACGCAGACCGTCCAGGTCGAGCACCGGAAGCGGCGTGCGCTTCCAGTCGCCGCCGATGATGCGGATCGTGTGCGGCTTGCCGCGGCCGGCCTCTGGGGCTCGCTGCGCCGGCGGCCGCGCCGGAGAGGAACGGGACATACGGAAGAATTCGATACGGAAGCGTTGGAAACGGAATGAACCGGTCGGAAACGGCGCGATGCGCCGCGATGACGCGCACGTTACCACAAGCAGCGCGCATGCTCTGCCGCAGCCGCACGGTGAAGCCCGTGCGCCTGATAAAATGCCGGGTTTCCGGTGCGCGGGCACGCCGCACGCGCGCCGCCAGGCTCTCGCACAGGGCCCGGCCGCTCGGCGCACCCGGCGCCGCGCCCCGCCTCTTCCGCAAGCGAAACCATGTTCAGCTTCTTCAAACGATTCAAGAAAGCGCCCGAAGCCGCACCGGCCGAGCCGCAGCAAGCCCCCGACGCGCAGCAGGACGACGCGGGCAGCTCCGCCGCGCCCGAGATCACGCGGGTCGATACGCCTGTCGCACCGGTCGCGCGCGACGAAGCGCCGGCCGTCGCGCCGTCGAGCCCCGTCGCGCGGCCGTCCGCCGCGAGCGCACCCGCGACGCCGCCTGCCGCTCCGTCCGCCACGACGCCGGAACCGCGGGTTCAGCAGCGGCCGCCCGCAGAACCGGCGCGGCCGTCCGCCGAGCCCGCGCCTTCCGTCGTGATGACGGTCACGCCGTCCGCGAACGGCCGCAACGGGGTCGTCGAGACGGTCGAGATCGTGCCGCCGCCCGCCCCCGAGCCGGCCGCGAAGAAATCGTGGCTCGCGCGGCTGAAATCCGGCCTTGCGAAGACGAGCTCGAGCATCACGACCGTGTTCGTCAACACAAAGATCGACGAGGCGCTCTACGAAGAGCTCGAAACGGCGCTGCTGATGTCCGATGCCGGCGTCGACGCGACCGAGCATCTGCTCGACGCACTGCGCGAGAAGGTACGCACGGGCCGCCTCACCGATGCGCAGCAGGTGAAGGACGCGCTGCGCGGCCTGCTCGTCGATCTGCTGAAGCCGCTCGAGAAGTCGCTCGTGCTCGGACGCGCGCAACCGCTCGTGATGATGATCGCGGGCGTGAACGGCGCGGGCAAGACGACGAGCATCGGCAAGCTCGCGAAGCATCTGCAGAGCTTCGATCAGTCGGTGCTGCTCGCCGCGGGCGACACGTTCCGCGCGGCCGCGCGCGAACAGCTCGCCATCTGGGGCGAGCGCAACAACGTGACCGTCGTCCAGCAGGAAAGCGGTGACCCGGCCGCGGTGATCTTCGACGCGGTCAGCGCCGCGCGCGCGCGCAACATCGACGTGATGATGGCCGATACCGCGGGCCGCCTGCCGACGCAGCTGCATCTGATGGAAGAGCTTCGCAAGGTGAAGCGCGTGATCGGCAAGGCCCACGACGGCGCGCCGCACGAGGTGCTGCTCGTGATCGACGCGAACACCGGACAGAACGGGCTCGCGCAGGTCAAGGCGTTCGACGATACGCTCGGCCTCACGGGCCTCATCGTCACGAAGCTCGACGGCACCGCGAAGGGCGGCATCCTCGCCGCGATCGCGCGGCAGCGGCCGATTCCGGTGTACTTCATCGGCGTCGGCGAGAAGGTCGAGGATCTGCAGCCGTTCAGCGCGGAGGAATTCGCGGACGCGCTGCTCGGCTGAGCCGCGCGATCGATCCGGCGCGATCTTCGCGATTCCGCCCTCCCGCAACGAAACGGGCGCCCCGCAAGGCGCCCGTTTTTCATTGGCGCGCGGCCGACGCAACGCTCATTCGGCGTCGGGCTGCGCGGCGGGCGCGGCCGCCTTGAAAGCGTCGAGGGTCATCGCGTGATCGTAGATCCGCTGGATCGTCGGGAACCGCTCGAGGCCGATCGAGAAGCGGTGCGCGTTGAACACCTGCGGGACGATGCAGAGATCGGCGAGCGTCGGCGTATCGCCGAAGCACAGCTTGCCCGTGCGCGGATCGTTCGAAAGACGCGCCTCGAGCGACTTGAAGCCTTCCTCGATCCAATGTCGATACCACGCGTCCTTCGCGTAGTCGCCGACCTTCAGCGTGTGCTTCAAATACTTCAGCACGCGCAGGTTGTTGAGCGGATGGATCTCGCAAGCGACCTGCAGCGCGACCGCGCGCACGTACGCGCGGTCGGCGGGCGCCTTGGGCAGCAGCGGCACGTCCGGGTACGCTTCTTCCAGATACTCGATGATCGCGAGCGACTGCTGCAGCGCCGATTCGCCGTCGATGAGCGTCGGCACGAGCGCGTCGGGGCTGAGCGCGCGATATTCGTCGGTCAATTGCTGGCCGCCGTCGCGCAGCAGATGCACCGGCACGTAGTCGAACGGCAGCTTCTTCAGATGCAGCGCGATACGCACGCGAAACGCCGCCGAACTGCGGAAATAGCTATATAGCTTCATCAGTGTCCCTCATTGTCTCGATCGTCGATCTTCTCGCCGGCGCCCGCGCACGGTTCCCGCGATGCGCGCGAGCGCGCGAACCGCGAGACGAACGTCTACCCGTCCCGCCGCGCCGAATGCTCCGGTATCGGCCGAAAGTGTAACGCGGCTCGCGCGACGCCGGATTCGCGCCGTCGATCCGGCGGCACTTTGTCGGTGCAGCGCTGTCGCGATGCACGCTTCGCGTGCGAAACCGTTCGTTCGGCGTGCGCCGGCGCACCAGGCGCACGCGCGCGATCCACGCCCGCCTCCCCGCCGTCCTGTTAATTAGCGGCCCAATAAAAAGTGGCACGGCATTTGCTGTTTTCTTTGCATCGAACACGGGCCCCCCATGACAAGCGGCCCAGTCAGGAGATCCCCGATGCGGAAGATGAAGCTGGTGATGGTCGGCAACGGCATGGCCGGAGTGCGTACGCTCGAAGAACTGTTCAAGCTCGCCCCCGATTTGTACGACGTGACGGTATTCGGCGCCGAACCGCATCCGAACTACAACCGGATCCTGCTGTCTCCCGTGCTCGCGGGCGAGCAGACGCTCGAGCAGATCGTGCTCAACGACTACGCGTGGTACGAACGGCACGACATCACGCTGCACGTCGGCAAGAAGATCGTGAAGATCGACCGCGTGAAGCGCGTCGTGATCGCCGAGGACGGCACCGAGGCCGCCTACGACCGCCTGCTGCTCGCGACCGGCTCGAATCCGTTCATGCTGCCGATCCCGGGCGCGGATCTCGCCGGCGTGCTCGGCTATCGCGACATCGCCGACACGCAGGCGATGATCAATGCCGCCGCGCACCACACGCATGCGGTCGTGATCGGCGGCGGCCTGCTCGGCCTCGAGGCGGCGAACGGCCTGAAGCTGCGCGGGATGGACGTGACGGTCGTCCACCTCGCGCCGACGCTGCTCGAGCGCCAGCTCGACGCGACGGCGGGCGGCCTGCTGCGCACGTCGCTCGAAGCGCGCGGGCTGAAATTCGCGATGCCGAAGGAAACGCAGGCGCTCGTCGGCGACGAGAGCGGCCGCGTGTGCGCGGTGCGCTTCAAGGACGGCGAAACATGCAAGGCCGATCTCGTCGTGATGGCGGTCGGCATCCGCCCGAACACGACGCTCGCCGAAAGCGCGGGCCTCTATTGCAATCGCGGGATCGTCGTCAACGACACGATGCAGACCTACGACCCGCGCATCTATGCGGTCGGCGAATGCGTGAGCCATCGCGGCATCGCATATGGCCTCGTCGCGCCGCTCTTCGAGCAGGCGAAAGTCGCGGCGAACCATCTCGCGCAGTTCGGCATCGGCCGCTATACGGGCTCGGTGACGTCGACGAAGCTCAAGGTCACGGGCATCGATCTTTTCTCTGCGGGCGACTTTCTCGGCAGCGGCGACACCGAAGACATCACGTTGTCCGATCCGATCGCGGGCGTGTACAAGAAGCTCGTCATCAAGGACGACAAGATCGTCGGCGCGTGTCTGTACGGCGACACCGCCGACGGCGCGTGGTACTTCAAGCTGCTGCGCGAAGGCCGCAACGTCGCCGACATCCGCGACACGCTGATGTTCGGCGAGACGAGTCTCGGCGACACCGGCCACAGCGGCGCGACGCACGCGATGACGATGGCCGATGACGCCGAAGTGTGCGGCTGCAACGGCGTGTGCAAGGGGACGATCGTCTCGGCGATCAAGGAAAAAGGCCTCTTCACGCTCGACGACGTGCGCAAGCACACGAAAGCGTCCGCGTCGTGCGGATCGTGCACGGGCCTTGTCGAGCAGATCCTGATGTCGACGCTCGGCGGCGACTATTCGGCCTCGCCGAAGGCAAAGCCCGTGTGCGGCTGCACCGACCGCACGCATTCGGAAGTGCGCGCGGCGATCCGCGAGCACAAGCTGCTGTCGGTGCCGTCCGCGATGCATTTCCTCGAATGGCGCACGCCGAACGGCTGCGCGACCTGCCGTCCGGCGCTCAACTATTACTGCATCAGCACGTGGCCGCACGAAGCGAACGACGATCCGCAATCGCGCTTCATCAACGAGCGCGCGCACGCGAACATCCAGAAGGACGGCACGTATTCGGTCGTGCCGCGGATGTGGGGCGGCGTGACGACCGCCGACGAGCTGCGCCGCATCGCGGACGTCGTCGACAAGTACGCGATTCCGACGGTGAAGGTCACGGGCGGGCAGCGCATCGACCTGCTCGGCGTGAAGAAGGAAGACCTGCCGGGCGTCTGGCACGACCTCGGGATGCCGAGCGGCCATGCGTATGCGAAGGCGCTGCGCACGGTAAAGACGTGCGTCGGCTCGGAATGGTGCCGCTTCGGCACACAGGACTCGACGCTGATGGGCCAGCAGCTCGAGCGCGCGCTGTGGCGTATGTACGCGCCGCACAAGGTGAAACTCGCGGTGTCCGGCTGCCCGCGCAACTGCGCGGAATCGGGGATCAAGGACGTCGGCGTGATCGGCGTCGATTCGGGCTGGGAAATCTACGTGGGCGGCAACGGCGGCATCAAGACCGAAGTCGCGCAGTTCTTCTGCAAGGTGAAAACGCACGAAGAAGTGCTCGAATACGCGGGCGCGTTCCTGCAGTTGTATCGCGAGGAAGGCTGGTATCTGGAGCGCACCGTGCACTACCTCGAGCGCGTCGGCCTCGACCACGTGAAGGCGCGCGTGCTGGACGATGCGGACAATCGCCGCGCGCTGTGGGAGCGCCTGCAATTCGCGCTGAAGGACGAGCCGGACCCGTGGCACGACACGAACGAAGCGCAGGTCGATCTGCGCCAGTTCATCCCGATCGCGGTCGCGCCCGCCGACGCGTGATGCGCGTCGATGCGCCGCGCATCGCGCCGCACGCCGGCCAGGTCAATCAACCAGGAATTCGAAACATGTCCGTCACGCCATCCGAATGGATCGCCGTCTGCGATCTGGGCGACATCCCGCCGCTCGGCGCACGCGTCGTCACGCGTCCTGCGGGCGCACCGATCGCGCTCTTTCGCACCGCGAGCGACACCGTGTTCGCACTGCTCGACCGCTGCCCGCACAAAGGCGGCCCGCTGTCGCAAGGCATCGTCCACGGCGAGCAGGTCGCCTGTCCGCTGCACGGTTTCAACATCGCGTTCGAGAGCGGTCGCGCGCTGCCGCCCGACGACGGCTGCGCGACGGTCTTTCGCGTGAAGCGCGAAGGCGATACGGTGCTGCTCGATCGCGCGGAGCTCGCGACGCTCGGCGTCGACGATGCGCCGCAACCAATCGCATTCGTTGCGCCGGGCGCCGCGGCATGACGGTCGACACGTTGGCGCGGCCCGCGCAAGACGCGCCGGAAGCCGTGCGCGAAACGCGTTCGACATGCTGCTATTGCGGCGTCGGATGCGGCGTCGTCATCGAAACGCGACGCGGCGCCGACGGCCGTGACCGGATCGTCGGCGTACGCGGCGATCCCGAACATCCGGCGAACTTCGGCCGCCTATGCTCGAAGGGCAGCACGCTGCATCTGACCGCGACGCCCGAGCGCTACGCGCAGACGCGCGCGGCGCATCCGGAACTGCGCCTGTCGCGCGATGCGGCGCGCACGCGCGTGTCGTGGAACGACGCGCTCGATCACGTCGCGCTGCGCTTCGCGCGAATCGTCGAGCAGCACGGCCCCGACGCGGTCGGCTTCTACATCTCCGGCCAATTGCTGACCGAGGACTATTACGTCTTCAACAAGCTCGCGAAGGGGCTCGTCGGCACCAACAACGTCGATTCGAACTCGCGGCTTTGCATGAGCTCGGCCGTCGTCGGCTACAAGAAGACGCTCGGCGCCGACGCGCCGCCGTGCAGCTACGAGGATCTCGATCAAGCAGGCACCGTGCTGATCGCGGGCGCGAATCCCGCATACGCGCATCCGATCCTGTACCGGCGGCTCGAAGCCGCGCGCGCGCGCAATCCGCAGATGAAGGTGATCGTCGCCGATCCGCGGCGCACCGATTCGGCGAGCGACGCGACGCTGCATCTCGCGCTGCAGCCCGGCACCGACACGATGCTGTTCAACGCGATGCTGCACGTGCTGATCTGGGACGGCGCGCTCGATCGCGCATTCATCGACGCGCACACGCAAGGCTTCGACGCGCTGCGCGACGCGGTACGCGACGCGACGCCCGCCGCCGCCGCGCAAGTCTGCGGCCTGCGCGCCGACGACATCGTGCAGGCCGCGCGCTGGTTCGGCGTGGGGCCGTCGCTGTCGCTGTATTGCCAGGGGCTCAATCAGTCGGCGACCGGCACGACGAAAAACGTCGCGCTGATCAATCTGCATCTCGCGACCGGCCAGATCGGCAAGCCGGGCGCCGGGCCGTTTTCGCTGACGGGACAGCCCAACGCGATGGGCGGCCGCGAGGTCGGCGGCATGGCGACGCTCGCGTCCGCGCACCGCGATCTCGCGAATCCCGCCGACCGCGCGGAGATCGCGCGCCTTTGGGGCGTGCCTGATTTGCCGGCGAAGCCCGGACTGACCGCGGTCGAGATGTTCGAGCAGCTCGCCGAAGGCGCGCTGAAGGCGATCTGGATCGTCTGCACGAACCCCGCGCATTCGATTCCGAACCAGGCGATCGCGCGCGCGGGGCTCGAGCGCGCGGAATTCGTCGTGCTGCAGGACGCGTACGCGCACACGGGGACCGCGCCGTACGCGGACGTGCTGCTGCCCGCCGCGACCTGGGGCGAGAAGGAAGGCACGGTGACGAACTCGGAGCGGCGGATCTCGCGCGTCCGCGCGGCGACGGCGCCGCACGGCGACGCGCGCGCCGACTGGCAGATCGCCGCCGACGTCGGCCGCCGGCTCGAAGCGCGGCTCGCGCCGGGCCGCCCGACGCTCTTTCCGTATGCCGACGCCGAAGCCGTATGGAACGAGCACCGCGCGACGACGATCGGCCGCGATTGCGACATCGGCGGGCTGTCGTGGCCGCTCATCGCACGCGACGGTCCGCAACAATGGCCATTCCCGGCGGGCGCCGAGCGCGGGCTCGCGCGCCTGTACGCGGACGGCCGCTTTCCGACCGCCGACGGACGCGCGCGCTTCGTGCTCACGCCTTATCAGCCGGTCGCCGAGGCGGTCGACGCGCGCTACCGCTTCGCGCTGACGACGGGCCGTCTGCGCGACCAATGGCACGGCGGCAGCCGCACGGGCACGGTCGCGAAGCTGTTCGCGCATGCGCCGCAACCGTGCGTCGACCTGAATCCCGGCGATTGCGCCCGGCTCGAGGTCGGCCCGCACGACTTCGTCCACGTGACGTCGCGCCGCGGCAGCGCGCTCGTCCCCGCGCGCGCCGACGACTCGGTTGCCCCCGGCCAGGCGTTCGCGCCGATGCACTGGGGCGACGAATACGTGTCGGGCGTTGCGGGCAACCGCGCGGCGACGGGCGTCAACGCGCTGACGACGCCGATGCGCGATCCGTACTCGCAGCAGCCGGAATTGAAGCATGCGGCGATCAAGCTGCTGAAGGCCGATCTGCCGTGGCGCTGGCTGATCGCCGCACGCGTGCCGGCCGACCGGATGCTCGAGCGCCAGCGCGCCGCGCGCGCATTCTTCGCGTGCTTTCCGTACGCGAGCTGCGTGCCGTTCGGCACCGACGAGTACGCCGGGCTCGCGTGGCGCGTCGCCGCGTACGAGCCCGCGCCCGCCGAGCTCCAGCGCGAAATCGAGGCGCTCTTCGAATTGCCCGCGCACGCGGCCGACGTGATGAGCTACGGCGACGCGCGGCGCGGCGCCGGCCGGCGCGTGCGGATCGTCGGCGGCGCGCTCGCCGCGTTCTCGGTCGCGGGCGCCGCGGGCGCGACCGAAGAGAGCGCGGCCGTGCTGCGCGACTATGTCGAGAGCGGCGCGAGCGTCGGCGCGCTCGGCCGCCTGCTATTGTTCGCGGGGCGCGTGCCGCTGCAGACGGCGCCCGCGCGCGGCCGCACGATCTGCAACTGCGTCGGCGTCGGCGAGCGCGAGATCGGCGCGATGCTCGCCGCCGACGCGCCGTCCGCGACACCCGGCGAGCGGCTCGCGAACTTGCAAGAACGGCTCAAATGCGGTACTCAGTGTGGTTCCTGCATACCCGAGCTGCGCCGCCTGATCGCCGAATCGGCGACGGCCGCGGCTCCCGCTCCTCGATGACCGAATCCCAAGCCAATGCAGCCTTGCCCGATCACTTTCCGTGCGCCCGCTTCATCAAGGAGATTGGGCGCGGTCCGAACGGCGCACGCCCGCTGTCGTACGACGACGCATTGGCGCTCTACCGCGCGATGCTCGACGGACACGTATCCGATGTCGAACTCGGCGCGATCCTGATTGCGTACCGGCTCAAGGGCGAGACGGCCGCCGAGCTCGCGGCGATGCTCGCCGCCGCGCATGCGTCGTTCGAACTGCTGCACGTGCAGGACGCCGCGTTCCGCACGGTGTCGATCCCGAGCTACAACGGCGCGCGCAGGCAGCCCAATCTCGTGCCGCTCCTCGCGCTCCTGCTTGCGCGGGAAGGCGTGCCGGTGCTCGTGCACGGCGTGACCGAAGATCCGGGCCGCGTGACGAGCGCGGAGATCTTCGCCGAGCTGTCGATTCCGCCCGGCGAATCGCACGACGAGATCGAGGACACGCTCGCCGAGCGCCGCGTTGCGTTCGCGCCGATCGACGTGCTCGCGCCGAAGCTCGCGCGGCTGATCGCGCTGCGGCGCGTGCTCGGCGTGCGCAACTCGACGCACACGGTCGTCAAGCTGCTGCAGCCGTTCGAGCCGGCCGGGCTGCGGCTCGTCAACTACACGCATCCGCCGTACCGCGACAGCCTCATCGAGCTGTTCCGCGAACATCCGGAAGCGGCCGCGGGCGGCGCGCTGCTCGCGCGCGGCACCGAGGGCGAGGCGGTCGCCGACACGCGCCGCCAGGTCCAGGTCGACTGGCTGCACGACGGCCAGTGCGAAACGGTCGCCGAACCGGTGCGCTCGTCGCCCGACGCGCCGCTCGTCGAGTTGCCCGCGTCGCGCGACGCCGCGACGACGGCCGCGTGGACCGACGCCGTGATGCGCGGCGAAATCCCGATTCCGGACGCGGTCGCGACGCAAGTCGAAACGATCGTGCGGCTCTCGCGGATCGTCGAATGAGCGCCGGCGGCGCTGCAGGGATGAAGGCGGCGGACCGTTGCGATCGCGCGGACCGGCGGATGCGGGCGCCGCGCTGAGGCAGCCTGACGCGTCGACTCGCGCGCCGTGAGACGCTTCTCGGCGCGCCGCCCGGCACAAAGCCCGACACATCGCACCGGAAGCCTGGCCGGCTGCCGGCCCGGCGTTCCACGCGCCGCATCGCGCCGGCGCTCGCACGCCGGGCCTTCACGTCGCTCGCGCGTGTTCTGCCTTCTGCCTTCTGCCTTCTGCCTTCTGCCTTCTGCCTTCCGCCTTCCGCCTTCCGCCTTCCGCCTTCCGCCTTCCGCCTTCCGCCTTCTGCCTTCTGCCTTCTGCCTTCTGCCTTCTGCGCCCTGCGCCCCTGCTTCCTGCCCGTCCCACCGGCAAGCCGCGCACGCCGCCCCGGTGTCACGCCCCCCGCCTTCGAATACCCCGACGATTGACAACCGCCGACGACTTCGCATAGAGTTGTCGACATGCGTTCCTTCCCGAACACCCTCCGAATTACCTCCGGCCGCCTAGCGCGGCCGCTATCGCTACGACTAGCGTAAAGCTGTCGTGGCGCCGTGCCGTCCCGGCGCGGTCCCTCCCCTAGCTGTTCCTCGCAGTTTCTTTCTCGCAGTTTTTTACAACCCGTAGTCGTCAGCTTTCGTCCGTCGATCCGTCGGGCGAATCGCGAAGATTCCCGCGTCGTCGTGCCATCGGGCATGCACGTGCGCAGGCGGCGCCCACCGGCGCGACATGCCGTCCGTCTTCGCTCGCGACTTGACCGCCCGAGGCAAAGATGAAGCGCAACCCCGCTGAGAAATACCGACCGTTCGAACCCGTTCGCATCAACGGACGCCGATGGCCGAGCCGCACGATCGAGCGCGCGCCGATCTGGATGAGCACCGATCTGCGCGACGGCAACCAGTCGTTGATCGAGCCGATGAGCATCGAGCAAAAGCTCGAGTTCTTCGAGATGCTCGTTTCGATCGGCTTCAAGGAAATCGAAGTCGGTTTTCCGTCGGCGTCGCAAACCGACTTCGATTTCGTGCGCAAGCTGATCGACGAGCAGCGCATCCCCGACGACGTGACGATCGAAGTGCTCGTGCAATCGCGCGAAGACCTGATCGCGCGCACGTTCGACGCGCTCGAAGGTGCGCCGCGCGCGATCGTGCATCTGTACAACGCGATCTGCCCGTCGTTCCGCCGGATCGTGTTCGGGCTGTCGAAGGACGAGGTGAAGGCGCTCGCGGTCGACGGCACGCGGATCATCAAGGCGCACGCGCAGGCGCGCCCCGACACGCACTGGACGTTCCAGTACTCGCCCGAGACGTTCAGCATGACCGAGCTGTCGTTCGCGCGCGAGATCTGCGACGCGGTCGCGCAAACGTGGCGGCCGACCCGCGATCACAAGATGATCGTGAACCTGCCCGCGACCGTCGAGGCCGCGACGCCGAACGTGTTCGCCGACCAGATCGAATGGATGGACCGCAATCTCGGCTATCGCGACAGCATCGTGCTGTCCGTGCATCCGCACAACGATCGCGGCACCGCGGTCGCGGCGGCCGAGCTCGCGCTGCTCGCGGGCGCGGATCGCATCGAAGGCTGCCTGTTCGGCAATGGCGAGCGCACGGGCAACGTCGACCTCGTCACGCTCGCGCTCAATCTCTACACACAAGGGATCGATCCGGGCCTCGATTTCTCGGACATCGACGCGGTGCGCCGCGTCGTCGAGCGCTGCAACCAGATCCCCGTGCATCCGCGCCATCCGTACGCGGGCGACCTCGTGTTCACCGCGTTCTCCGGCTCGCATCAGGACGCGATCCGCAAGGGCTTCGCGCAGCAGCAGCCCGACGCGATCTGGGAAGTGCCGTATCTGCCGATCGATCCGGCCGATCTCGGCCGCAGCTACGACGCGGTGATTCGCGTGAACAGCCAGTCCGGCAAGGGCGGCGCAACGTACCTGCTCGAGCGCGGGATGGGCTTCTCGCCGCCGCGCCGCGTGCAGATCGAATTCAGCCATGCGGTGCAGGCGCTCGCCGACGCATCGGGCGAAGAAATGACGGCCGACGCGATCTGCGCGCTCTTCGCGCGCGAATATCTGGAGACGATGGGCCCGGCCGCGCGCGCGGGCGCGTCGGCGAGCTGGCATGACCGCGAAGTCGCGCTCGCGCACGCGAACGATGCGCAAAGCGCCGCGCGGCAGGCGGCCGCCGTGTTCGCCACGGCGGCGGGCGTCGCGATCGACGTCGCGTCGTGCGAAGTCGAGCGCACCGTGGATGGCGACACCGTCGTGTTCGTCGGCGCGAAGGTCGGCGGCGCCGCGCTGCGCCACGGCGCGGGCGTGCATCGCGATCCGGTCGCCGCCGCGACGGATGCGGTCGCGAGCGCGATCAACCGCTCCGCCTGGAGCCGCGACGAGCGGCGCGTGGCCGCCTGACGCGGCGCGAACGACACGCAAAAGGACAAGGCGCGGCGCACGCCGCTGCGCCAAACCGGTGCGGCGCGCGATCCGCGGCGCTCCGGCGCAAACCGTGCGGCTCACGAAGCCGCGCGGCAACGAAAGGCCCCGACGAGGGGCCGAAAGAAACGGTCGGAAAAGGGCCGGGAAAGAACCGAAAAAGCGGGCGGCAGCTGCGGGCGAGAATGGCGGGCGAAGGCGTGCTTCGTGCCTAGCTCTCGGTCGCGCAGCGCGTCGCCTGCCATGCGAGGAGGCGCCAGCGGCCGCTCTCCTGCGTCTGCACCGCGGTGTAGGCGATCGGGAACACGAGGCCGCCGTTGTTCGTCTCCATCTCAATCAGCGCGCGCCCCGCGACGACGTACGTGGCGTCGCCGACGGGCAGCACCTCCTGCGACTGGATTTCGATCTGCCGATAGCGGCGGCGCCCTGCCGTGATCGCGTCGATGAACTGCTGCTTGGTCTCGCGTTTGCCGTTGGTGTGCACGTAGTAGACCTTGTCGGACAACAGCGCTTCGAGCGCCTCGCCGTCGCCGTCGACCATCGCACGAAACCGGTCGCGCTCGAGCGCGCGAATCGCATCGATCACCTTCGCCACCATCGCCATACTCCTCGACTGCATTCGCGCCTCCGGCGCGCTGATCAGAAGTTGTATTGCACGTAGAGCTGGCTGAAATTTATACCAGGATTCGGGTCTTTGATACCCGCGTTCGACACGTGCTGGAAGCGCAAACCCGCCTGATACTGCTGACGATTGCCGAATTGCGCGCCGACGCCGACCATGTCGGCGAACTGGAACGCGGTCGACATCGAGTAGTTCTGCGAGATCGTCGGATGCGACAGGAAACGCACGCCGACGCCCGCCTCGATGAACGGCCGCACCTGGCCCGCGCTCTTGATGAAGCGCACGATGGGCGTTGCGCCGACTTCCCAGACGCTGTCGTTGATCGCGCGATCGCCCGTGTACCGCCAATACGACAAGTGTCCCTCGGCGACGAACGCGAAGTGCCAGCCGCCGATTTCCCACCAGGTCCAGTTCGGATCCCAAGCGACGGCGATATCGCCCTTTTTGATGTCGTGGTCGGCGACGCCGCCGCCGAGCTGCAATCCCCAACGATCCGCGAAAGCGGTGCCGGAAGCGCCGACAAGCGCCGCTGCCACTGCGACCCGCGCGATGACCCGCCCCGCCCGACCGCCGTTTTTATCGTTCATCTCGTACTCCAACTTCTCTGGTTGAATAGAGCCTCGCCGCAATTCGCATGTCGGGCTCGAGCGAACAGAATCTTATGGTAAAGGACTTTTCCGATCGGCATCGTCTGACGAAATGGTTTTCTGCCGAATTGACAAGAATCAGATTTCTTTACCCAAAATGCCCGTAAAACAATGACTTATGGGCGATGAGCGGAAACGGGTTCCAGCATGCGCTATCACTTCGTCAAAATCGATAGCAAAATGGGAACTCCAGCGACCCTGTTCCTTCTAAGGATTAGCACTCCGGTAGATGGAGTGCTAAGATTCATCGAGGAATCGCCCCGACAAAGGGGCTTGTCCCTGATTCCAAAGGAGTTTTTTACGTGAGCAACGCATTGACCCTTCCGAACATTCTGCGCCCGGCGTCCGCTAAGGCCGCATCGGCAGGCTCGCTGGCGCTCGCATCCCAGTCGATGCTGCCCGGCCAGTTGGGCAACATCGACGCCTATATCCAGGCCGTCAACCGGATTCCGTTGCTGACGCCGGAAGAAGAGCGCCAATACGCAACCGAATACCGCGACAGCAACGACCTCGACGCCGCGCGCCAGCTCGTGCTGTCGCACCTGCGGCTCGTCGTGTCTATCGCGCGCAACTACCTCGGCTATGGCCTGCCGCACGGCGACCTGATCCAGGAAGGCAACATCGGCCTGATGAAGGCGGTCAAGCGTTTCGATCCCGCTCAGAACGTGCGTCTCGTGTCGTATGCGATCCACTGGATCAAGGCCGAGATTCACGAGTACATCCTGCGCAACTGGCGCATGGTCAAGGTCGCGACGACGAAGGCGCAGCGCAAGCTGTTCTTCAACCTGCGCAGCCACAAGAAGGGCACGCAGGCGTTCACGCCGGAGGAAATCGACGGCCTCGCGCAGGAGCTGAACGTCAAGCGCGAGGAAGTGGCCGAGATGGAAACCCGCCTGTCGGGCGGCGACGTCGCGCTCGAAGGCCAGATCGACGACGGCGAGGAGTCGTACGCGCCGATCGCGTATCTCGCCGATTCGCACAACGAGCCGACCGCCGTGCTCGCCGCGCGGCAGCGCGACATGCTGCAGACGGACGGCATCGCGCGCGCGCTCGACTCGCTCGACGCACGCAGCCGCCGGATCATCGAGGCGCGCTGGCTGCACGTCGACGACGACGGCTCGGGCGGCTCGACGCTGCACGACCTCGCGGCCGAATTCGGCGTGTCGGCGGAGCGCATCCGCCAGATCGAGGCAAGCGCGATGAAGAAGATGCGCACGGCGCTCGCCGCGTACGCGTAACGCTCGATCACCCGGCCCACCAGGCCGCGTCGAAACGGAAAAGCCCGCTGTCTTGTGACAGCGGGCTTTTTTTGTGCACTGCGAAATCGCACGCGTTGCGCGTATGCTTGATCAACGTTATGAAAAATTCCCCCGGTGCATTGCGATTTACGCAAGTCTTGAGCCAGCTCAAGCTTTCGCGATCGCTTCGCGACGGTGTGCCGCAGCGCGGCACACCGGGTTTTCCGGGACACCTCCTACAATTGGGAGGACCGGCCAACGGATGCTGCGCGTGCACAGGCGCGTCACGAGACCGGCCTAGTTTTATGCCTATCGCGTTATCCCGGACCTCATGGCTTTGACTCTCATCAACAAAAAGGCGTCGCCCCACGATACGCCGCCCCGCCGTCCGGCGGGCTGGCGCGATCGGGTGGCCGCCTGGGCCCGCGGCCCGACCCTCACGCGCGACATCGCCATCGTGCTGGTCTTCAAGCTGATCCTGCTCGTCGCGCTCAAGTACGCATTCTTCAACCATCCGCAGGCCGAGCACATGTCGTTGCCGCCTGCCGTCGTCGCCGCGCAGCTGCTGTCGACGACGCCATCCGAACCCATTCGGGGAGACCGCCATGATAAGTAGCGAAGTCGTCGATCTGTCGCGCCTGCAGTTCGGCATCACAGCGCTCTACCATTTCCTGTTCGTTCCATTGACGCTCGGCATGTCCTGGCTGCTCGTCATCATGGAATCCGTCTACGTGATGACCGGCAAGCAGGTCTACAAGGACATGACCCAGTTCTGGGGCAAGCTCTTCGGGATCAACTTCGCGATGGGCGTGACGACGGGGATCACGCTCGAATTCCAGTTCGGCACGAACTGGTCGTACTACTCGCATTACGTCGGCGACATCTTCGGCGTGCCGCTCGCCGTCGAAGGGCTGATGGCGTTCTTCCTCGAATCGACGTTCGTCGGCCTGTTCTTCTTCGGCTGGAACCGTCTGTCGAAGGTCCAGCACTTGATCGTCACGTTCCTCGTCGCGCTCGGCTCGAACCTGTCCGCGCTGTGGATCCTCATCGCGAACGGCTGGATGAACAATCCGGTCGGTGCCGAGTTCAACTACCAGACGATGCGCATGGAGCTGTCGAACCTCTTCGACGTGATCTTCAATCCGGTCGCGCAGGTGAAGTTCGTGCATACGGTGTCGGCCGGCTACGTGACGGCCGCGATGTTCGTGCTCGGCGTGTCGGCGTGGTATCTGCTGAAGAAGCGCGACACGGACTTCGCGCTGCGCTCGTTCGCGGTCGCCGCAGGCTTCGGCCTCGCGTCGACGCTCTGCGTGATCGTGCTCGGCGACGAATCCGGCTACACGACGGGCGAAGTGCAGAAAATGAAGCTCGCCGCGATCGAATCCGAATGGGAGACGCAGCCGGCGCCCGCATCGTTCACGCTGATCGGCCTGCCGAACCAGGCCGAGGAGCGCACCGACTATGCGATCAAGATTCCGTATGCACTCGGTCTCATCGCGACGCGTTCGATCGACGAGCCGGTAATCGGCCTGCGCGAGCTAGCGAAGCGCAGCGAGGAGCATATCCAGAGTGGGATGGTCGCGTACGGCGCGCTGCAGAAGCTGAAGGCGGGCGACACGAGCGCCGAGACAAAGGCGGCCTTCGACCAGCACAAGCAGTATCTCGGCTACGGCCTCATGCTCAAGCAGTTCACGCAGAACGTGACCGACGCGACGCCGGACCAGATCAAGGCCGCGGCCAAGCAGACGATCCCGCCCGTCGCACCCGTGTTCTTCTCGTTCCGGATCATGGTGTTCCTCGGCTTCCTGTTCCTCGCGACCTTTATCGCCGCGTTCTGGTTCTGCGCGCGCCGCCAGTTGCTTCAGGACAACCGCCGCTGGTTCCTGCGCTACGCGGTGTGGGCGATTCCGCTGCCGTGGCTCGCCGCCGAGTTCGGCTGGGTCGTCGCCGAAGTCGGCCGCCAGCCGTGGACGATCGCGGGCATCCTGCCGACGCATCTGTCCGCGTCGAGCCTCACGTCGACCGATCTGTACCTGAGTCTTGCCGGATTCATCCTGTTCTACACGGCGCTCTTCATCATCGAGATCACGCTGATGTTCAAGTACGCGCGGCTCGGCCCGTCGTCGCTGCACACCGGCCGCTATCACCATGAACAGGCCGAGCGGCAGCTCGACAAGGCAGTCGCCGGAACGGCCGCCTGACGACCTCGCCACATCGAATTCGCACAAGGAATCGCTATGGACTACGCAACTCTCAAAGTCATCTGGTGGCTGCTCGTCGGCATACTGCTCATCGGCTTCGCGCTGACGGACGGCTTCGACATGGGCGCGGCCGCGCTGCTGCCGTTCCTCGGCAAGACCGACGACGAGCGCCGCATCATCGTGAACACCGTCGGCGCGACCTGGGAGGGCAACCAGGTCTGGCTCATCACCGCGGGCGGCGCGATGTTCGCCGCCTGGCCGCTCGTCTACGCCGCGTCGTTCTCCGGCTTCTATTTCGCGATGCTGCTCGTGCTGTTCGCGCTGTTCTTCCGGCCCGTCGGCTTCGACTACCGCAGCAAGCGCGACGACCCGCGCTGGCGCACGAGCTGGGATTGGGCGCTCTTCGTCGGCGGCTTCGTGCCCGCGCTCGTATTCGGCGTCGCGTTCGGCAATCTGCTGCAGGGCGTGCCGTTCGCGTTCGACACCGACTTGCGCGTCACCTATCACGGCAGCTTCTGGGCGCTCCTGAATCCGTTCGCGCTGGTCTGCGGGCTCGTGAGCCTGACGATGCTCGTCGCGCACGGCGCCGCGTTCGTCAAGATGAAGACGGACGGCGTGATCGCGAAGCGCGCGTCGATCGCGCTGCGCGTATCGTCGCTCGTCGCGGTCGTGCTGTTCGTGCTCGCGGGCGTGCTGATCGCGTCGTTCATCGGCGGCTTCCAGATCACGCAGGCGGCGCCCGTCGACACCGTCGCGAACCCGCTCCTCAAGCAGGTTTCAGCGGCCCCGGGCCTGTGGCTCGTGAACTACGGCCTGTATCCGTGGACGATCGCCGCGCCGATCGTCGGCATCGCGGGCGGTGTGCTCGCGATGCTGCTCGCGGGCTCGAAGCTGGAGAAGACCGCGTTCATCTGCACGGGCCTCATGATCACCGGCGTGATCCTGACGGCGGGCTTCTCGATGTTCCCGTTCATCATGCCGTCGTCGCTCGATCCGAAGAGCAGCCTCACGGTCTGGGATTCGACGTCGAGCCGGCTGACGCTCCAGGTGATGCTCGCCGCCGTGATCGTGTTCCTGCCGATCATCCTGCTCTACACGGGCTGGGTGTACCGCGTGCTGCGCGGCAAGGTCACGTCGCGCGCGCTCGAGGAAAACCGGCACTCGATGTATTGACGTTCGGCTGGCCGCCGCGTGCTCGGCACGACGCAGCCGGTTCTTGGCAAGATTCGGAAGGAGTCAGATCATGTGGTACTTCAGTTGGATACTCGGCATCGGCGTCGCGCTCGCGTTCGGCATCATCAATGCGATGTGGCTCGAAGCTCGGCAAAAGCGCGATGCGTAACGGCGGCGCGCGCGTCGGGCCGATCTAGCGCTGCGCCGGTTCGGCAGCGGATGCGAGCGGTCGTCGTCGTTCGCTGGTTCGCTGGTTCGCTGGTTCGCTGGTTCGTTCGTCTGTTCCGGGCTCGAGACGCGCGATTCAATGCCGCATGACAAAGCCCTCGACACGCGCGAGGGCTTTTTGTTTTTGCCTCGTGCGTGAGCGGGCTCGGTTTCGCGCGTAGCCATCGCGGATCAGCGGCGGCGCGCCGGACGGACGACGCTTTCGTTTTCGTCGCACCTGACGCCCGCGTCGATGCAATGCCGTTGATTTCGGCGTATCGCTCGCAGCCCGTTTCGCGGAAGATGAACGGCGCGCCGCGCCGCCGATCCACGTCGCTTCCGTCTTCCGCTTTCGCTCGCCCCTCCCCCGCCGGCTTCTTTCGTCGCCGCTCGCTTGCCGCGGCCGCGACTTCTCGGCGCTCATCTTCACCCTCCGCCTTCGCTGAACGCGTCGCCCACCCACCGCATCGCTCAATCCCCTTTTTGCAAAATCCAATGCCAATCCGATTCCATATTGATACCACTTGAATACCAATCGAAGGTTTCATAAGATCTTTCACACAGCCGCTCACAGGCCGCATCCACATCGGTGGAGGAGCCATGAAGGATCCCCGTTTGGCCGGCATTGTCGCTTCCAGCGCAATCGACGCAACCGGCACACACCGCTTCCGCTCGCACCGTGCCTCGATGACTCGACCTGAACGTTCGCGGGTGGCTCATCCCGCAGCGTCGACGAATCGCGCCGCGCGGCCCGCTCGTTTCACGCCCGATGCCTTCGGCATCGACATCGGCATCGGCATCACGGCAGGCTTCGCCTTCGCTCGCATGGCCGCGCGCCGCTCATGAACACACCCGCGCCCGCGCGCCGCCGCCCCGACCGACACGACCGCCCCGAATCCGACCCGTGACGCGCGACCGCGCGCGCGAACACACGCTTCGTCCTTCCTTTCGCCCGCGCGCGGCCCCCGAGCCTTCACCCGCAGCTTCCTTGAAAGACCCGATCGCAGCGACGTAATCCCACGGCGTCGTATCGCCGTTTTTTTCCAAGGAATTCCCATGAATCGAATCTCGCATTCCCTGTGCGCCGCGTTGCTGGCCGCGGCGGCGCTAGTGCCTGCGGCATCGCGCGCGCAGTTGCCCGCGCCGGCAACCGCGGCCGCGACGGCCGCACGGCCGTCCACCTCGCCCACCTCGCCCACCTCGCCCACCTCGCCCGCCTCGCCTGCCGAGCTCGCCGCGCTGCTGTCGAACGGCCTCGCGGTGCGCGTGTCCGTCGACAACAATCATGCGGCGTCGGCAGGCGTGCCATGCGCCGACCTCGGCGCCGACTGGGCGAGCTGCGCGACGGGCCGCCTGATCCTGCAGAACCGCGGCCACCCGCAGATCACCGACGGCGGCTGGCGGCTGTATCTGCACAGCATTCGACGGATTCTCAGGATCGATCGCCCCGGCTTCACGCTGCGCCATCTGACGGGCGATCTGTACGAGCTGACGCCGCAGCCCGGCACGATCAAGCTCGCGCAAGGCGAGCGGATCGAGTTGCCGTTCGTCGCCGAATACTGGCTGCGCCGCTACAGCGACGTGATTCCGCGCCCGTACGTCGTCGTCGACGGCGCGCCGCCCGCGGTGCTCCGCTACGACGACACCGACGACGAGCTTCGCTACGTCGAGACGCTGCCCGCCGACGCGCAGAGCAACTCGCCCGGCAATGCGCCGCCCGTCGCCGCGCAACCGGTCGCGAGCCGCGCGCTGCCGAGCGTGAAGCGGCAACGCGCGCTGCCCGGCGCGCTCGATATGCGCGGCGTCGATCTGACGCTGCCGGAGCTCTCGTCCGCGCAGGTCGCGGCGTTGCGCGATCGCGCGGGCACGCTCGGCCTCGACGGCGCGGGCGTGCCCGTCTGGGGCGTCGTCGCGCCGCGACGGCTGCCCGCCGACATCGCGGTGCCGGGCGGCTATCGGCTCGCGATCGGGCCACGCGGCGCGTTCGTCGAAGGCTACGATCGCGCCGGTCTGTACCACGGCGTGCAGACGCTCTTCTCGCTCGCGCCGGCGGGCGGCGGGACCGTGCCGGCGATGCT
Organism: Burkholderia sp. ABCPW 14; assembly: GCF_001523835.1. Classification (NCBI taxonomy): domain Bacteria; kingdom Pseudomonadati; phylum Pseudomonadota; class Betaproteobacteria; order Burkholderiales; family Burkholderiaceae; genus Burkholderia; species Burkholderia sp. ABCPW 14. Next base: position 99,610 of record NZ_LOVS01000009.1, read on the forward strand.
CGTCGAGGACGCGCCGCGCTTCCCCCATCGCGGGATGCACGTCGATCTCGCGCGCAACTTCAAGCAGCCGGCGACGCTGCGCCGCCTGATCGACCAGATGAGCGCGTACAAGCTCAACCGGCTGCACCTGCATCTGTCCGACGACGAGGGCTGGCGCATCGAGATTCCGGGCCTGCCGGAGCTGACCGACATCGGCTCGCGCCGCTGCCACGATCCGAGCGAAACGCGCTGCCTGCTGCCGCAGCTCGGCTCCGGGCCGGACAATCGCTCGGGCGGCGGCTATCTGGCGCGCGACGACTATATCGCGCTGCTGCGCTACGCGGCCGATCGCTTCGTCGAAGTGATTCCCGAGATCGACATGCCCGCGCACTCGCGCGCGGCCGTCGTGTCGATGGAGGCGCGCTATCGCCGCCTGCACGCGGCGGGCCGCGAGCAGGAAGCGAACGCGTATCGTCTGCTCGATCCGCAGGACACGTCGAACCTGCTGACGGTCCAGTTCTACGACCGGCGCAGCGATCTGAACCCGTGCCTGCCGGGCGCGCTCAACTTCGCGTCGAAGGTGATCCGCGATATCGCGTCGATGCACGCGGACGCGCAAGCGCCGCTGCGCATCTGGCATTTCGGCGGCGACGAGGCCAAGAACATCCTGCTCGGCGCGGGCTTCCAGCCGCTCGACGGCGCCGATCCGGGCAAGGGCCGCGTCGATCTCGCCGCGCAGGACAAGCCGTGGGCGCGCTCGCCCGCCTGCACCGCGCTGCTGCAGCGTGGAGAAATCAAGTCGATCGACGAGCTGCCGACGCGCTTCGCGAAGCAGGTCAGCGCCGTCGTGAACGCGAACGGGATCGGCACGATGGCCGCGTGGCAGGACGGCATCAAGCACGCGAACGGACCTCAGGACTTCAGCACGCGCAGCGTGATGGTGTCGCTGTGGGACACCATCTTCTGGGGCGCATCCGACAGCGCGCGCGACCTGAGCGCGAAGGGCTACAGGACGGTGCTCGCGCTGCCCGACTACCTGTACTTCGATTTCCCGTACACGCGCAATCCGCGCGAGCGCGGCTACTACTGGGGATCGCAGGCGACCGACGAGTACAAGGTGTTTTCGCTCGCGCCGGAGAACCTGCCGCAGAACGCCGAGGTGTTCGGCGATCGAGACGGCAATCCGTTCGAGGTGACGAGCGCGGGCGCGACGCCGCGCATCGAGGGCATCCAGGGGCAGGCGTGGGGCGAAGTGATGCGCAACGGGCAGTTGCTCGAATACATGGTGTATCCGCGCCTCCTCGCGCTCGCCGAGCGCGCGTGGCACCGGGCCGATTGGGAGCTGCCGTATGCGGCCGGCGTGCGCTACAAGCTCGGCGACACGCATCACGTCGACACGGCGGCGCTCGAACGCGACTGGGCGGGCTTCGCGACCGTGCTCAAGCAGCGCGAATTGCCGAAGCTCGAACGCGCGGGCATCGGGTATCGCAAGCCGACGTTCATGCTGACGGGCGAGTGATCGGCGAGCCGGGCGACGCGTTTCGTGCGCGTCGCCCGGCTCGTTCAATTTCAATGCGGGGGCGAGCGGCACTCGATCGAGCGGCAGATGTCCGGTTCGGACGCATGCGTCGCTCGCGGCTTCGCGAGACCCATGGCGGCGCGGCTTCATCGATGGGCCATCTGCCCGGCACGCCGCGACGCTCGATCGGGGCGCCGCCCGTGCGGCGAATGATCGGCTCGACCAACCTCGTCGCGCCTGATTTGACGAAGCGCGCGCTGCGAGCCATTCATTGCGTCGCCGACACGACCGCGGAAACGATGCAGACGTGCCCCGATGCCGATCGGCGCGGCGTCATGTCGAGTGCTATTGCCGCTCCCGATCGTCGCTTTCGTCGTGCGACAGGCGCCGCGCTCGCATCCGGAATCGGGTTTCGCCGCTTCGATCCGGCACGCGGCCGCCTTCTCGCTTGCCTTCTCGCTTGCCTTCTCGCTCGCCGCTTCGCAAGTCGCCACGCCGAATCGCACATCGACGCGCAATGTCTCGCGCATCGTGCAAGCCACCTTCGGCACGCCGGCGATCCACGATGTCGCGCGGCCAAGACGGCAGAAAGCCGCGACGCCGCCCGCGTGCCGTTTCCCTTGCCGTTCGCCTTCCGCAACGCGAAGACCGCCCACGCCGATCGCCGAGCCAAAGAAAAACGGCTTGCGACAATCGCAAGCCGTTTCCCGTTTGTCGATCGAAGCCGAACCCGCCGCGCGGATTCGGCCGACCCATGTCGCGTCAGGCCGGCTGAGCCGCCGCGCCGCCGTCCGTCGACGGCAGACGCGCCGCGAGCTGCTGCGCGTAGCGCGGCGCCGCCGGACCGCAGACGATGTGGAACGTGTCGCTCGACACCCACGCGACGTCGAGCGTCGCGAGGCGCTGACGATCGACCGCCGACGGATCGCGCACGACGATGCGCAGCCGCGTCGCCGCAACCGCGTCGAGCGACGCGACGTTCGTCGCGCCGCCGAACACCGCGAGCCAGCGCGTCGGTTCCGGATCGAGCGGCCCGGCCTGCGAGCCCGCGGCCGATGCCGCCGCCACAGATGCGGCCGGCGCGGCCGCAGCCGTAGACGCAGCCGTAGAGCCAGCGCCAGCCGGCGCGGACGCCGCCGCGCCGCTGCCGAGCGTCGCGCGAATCTCGTCGGCGATGATGTCCGCCTCCGGCCCGATGATCACCTGCACGCTGCTTCCGCCGCGCTTCAGCACGCCGCGCGCGCCGATCGTGCGCAGATCCGCTTCGGACACCTTGTTCGGATCGACGACGGACAGACGCAGACGCGTCGTGCACGCATCGACGACCGACAGGTTCGCCGCGCCGCCGAGCGCCGCGATGTAGCGCTGCGCGCGCGGCACGGACGCGCCGGCCGCCGGCGCGACGAAGCCGCCCGACGCGAACGACTGCACTTGCGCGTCGGTGCCGGCCGGCTCGCGGCCCGGCGTCGCCATGTTGAACTTGCGGATGAAGAAGCGGAACAGGCCGTAGTACGCGACGCCGTACGCGAGGCCGAGCGGGATCGCAATCCAGCCCTTCGTCGCCAGCCCGTAGTTCAGCACGTAGTCGATCGCGCCCGCCGAGAACGTAAAGCCGAGCTTCACGCCGAGCATCTGGCAGATCGCGAGCGAAAGCCCCGTCAGCACCGCGTGGATCACGTAGAGCACCGGCGCGAGGAACATGAAGCTGAACTCGATCGGCTCGGTCACGCCCGTCAGGAGCGACGTGAGCGCCATCGAGAACAGCAGGCCGCCGACGACCGCGCGGCGCTCCTTCGGCGCTTCATGAAACATCGCGAGGCACGCGGCCGGCAGGCCGAACATCATGATCGGGAAGAAGCCCGCCATGAAGCCGCCCGCGGTCGGGTCGCCCGCGAAGAAGCGGTGCAGGTCGCCCGTCACCGCCGCGCCGCCCGCTGCCGGCGTGAACGTGCCGAACACGAACCAGACGAGCGAATTGATGATGTGGTGCAGCCCCGTGACGAGCAGCAGGCGATTCAGGAACCCGTAGACGAACGTGCCGATCGCGCCCGCCGTCAGCAGCCACTGGCCGACCGCGTCGATCGCGTGCTGCACCGGCTGCCACACGTAGCCGAACACGATCCCGAGCACGACGCACGCGAGCCCCGTGATGATCGGCACGAAGCGCTTGCCGCCGAAGAACGCGAGGTAGTCGGGCAGCTTGATGTCCTTGTAGCGGTTGTACAGGAGCCCCGCGACGACGCCCGCGATGATCCCCGACAGCACGCCCATGTTCAGCTTCGGATCGATGTCCTTCATGATCGCGACTTCGATCAGATAGCCGATCGCACCCGCGAGCGCCGCGACGCCGTTGTTGTCCTTCGCGAAGCCGACCGCGACGCCGATCGCGAACAGCAGCGGCAGGTTGTCGAAGATCGCGCCGCCGGCGTCGGCGATCATCTTGATGTTGAGCACGTCCTGCTGCCCGAGGCGCAGCAGGATGCCCGCCACCGGCAGCACCGCGATCGGCAGCATCAGCGCCCGACCGAGGCTTTGTATTTTCAGAAACGGGTTCCCGTCCATTCGATCCTCCAATCCTTATTGTGTCTCGTCGTTGAATAATTGATCAGCCATGTGGGTTGAAACCGAAACGCACGCGATTCGCCTGACGCCGGACGCTCTTCAGTCCGCCGGCCAGATCTCGCGGCTTGCTGCCCTCACCGCCTGCGCCGATTCGAGCGCGAGCAGGTCCTGCGCGCGCTGCCGGCACAGCTGGTAATCGAGACGGCGCACCTGCGCCTTGATGCCCGGCACCGACACCGGGTCCACCGACAATTCCGTCACGCCGAGGCCGACCAAGACCGGCACCGCGACCGGGTCGCCGCCCAGCGCGCCGCACACGCCGACCCACTTGCCGTGCTTCTCGGCGCCGCGCACCGTTGCGTCGACGAGCCGCAGCACGGCGGGATGCAGGCCGTCCGCGAGCGCCGCGAGATCCGCCTGGCAGCGGTCCATCGCGAGCGTGTATTGCGTGAGATCGTTCGTGCCGATCGACAGGAAGTCCGCGTGCTTCGCGAGTTGATCGGCGAGGAGCGCGGCCGACGGCACCTCGATCATCACGCCCACTTCGACGGGCTCCGCGCGGCCCATCGCGCGCGCGAAGTCGTCGATGCGCTTGCGGATGCGCACGAGCTCGCCGACGTCCGTCACCATCGGCAGCAGGATCCGCACCGAGCCGTACGGCTGCACCGCGAGGAGGCCCTGCAACTGATCGTCGAGCAGATCCGGGCGCACCTGCGCGAGACGGATGCCGCGCAGGCCGAGCGCCGGGTTCGGTTCGGGCGGCAGCGTCAGATAGTCGACTTCCTTGTCCGCGCCGACGTCGAGCGTGCGGATGATCGCCGTGCGCCCTTGCAGCGCGTCGACGATCGATTGATAGCTCTGCCGATGTTCGGACGTCGTGGGCGCGGCCTGCCGGTGGATGAACATCAGCTCGGTGCGCAGCAGGCCGATCGCGTCGGCGCCGTTGTCGACCGCGACGCGCGCGTCGTCGAGCGTCGCGATGTTCGCGGCGACTTCGATCTTGTGGCCGTCGCGCGTCACCGCGGCTTCGCTCGACACGCGCCGGTTCGCTTCGCGCACGCCCGCGAGACGCTCCCGTTCGAGGCGCGCGCGCTCGACGTCGAGCGCGGTCGGCGCGTATTCGAGGCGGCCCGCGCTCGCATCGACGACGACTTGCGTGCGCTCGGGAATCGCATACAGCGCATCGCCGACCGCGACGAGCGCCGGGATGCCGAGCTGGCGCGCGATGATCGCCGCATGCGACGTCGCGCCGCCGCGCGCCATCACGAGCGCCTGCACGCGCTCGCGATCGAGCGACGACAGATCGGACGGCGTGAATTCCTCCGCCGCGAGCACCGCTTCGGCGGGCAGCTCGTGCGCGGTCGCGCTCGCGTAGCCGAGCGCGCGCAGCACGCGCTTGTCGATGTCGCGCAGATCGGCCGCGCGCTCGGCGAGGAGCGCGTCGTCGACGTCGGACAGCACGGCGGTCTGCGCGCGAATCGTCTCGCGCCACGCGTGGCCCGCGCTCTTGCCGAGGCTGATCAAGTCGCGCGCGGCGTCGACGAGCGCCGGGTCTTCGAGCAGCACGCGGTGCACGGCGAAGATCCCCGCTTCGCCGATCGCGCCGCGCTGCGACGCTTCGCGCACCGTCGTCTCGAGCTCCGCGTCGACGGCGGCGAGCGCGCGGTCGAGCAGGCGGCTCTCGGCCGCCGGCGTGCCGCTCGCGAGTTCGGGCGGCGCGATGTCCGCGTTGTCCCAGCGCACGAGCGCGCCGACCGCGATGCCGGGCGCCGCGCACACGCCCGCGAGCGTGTTCGGATCGAGCGGCGCGAGCCCCGCCGCCGCGACGACGGGCGCCGGAGACACGATGCGCGCCGGCGTCTCTTCGGCCTCGCCGTGCGCTTCGCGCAGCAGCTCGTGCGCGACGAGCTCGATCGCCTGCGCGGCGTCGCGGCCCGTCGCAACGAGCTCGATCGCCGCGTGCTCGCCCGCGCCCAGGCCGAGCAGGCCGACGACGCTCTGCAGCGCCGCCTTGCGTCCCTCGAAATGCACTTCGACGTGCGCGTCGAGCCCGCGCGCCGCTTCGCGCGCGCGCGCGGCAGGCCGTGCATGCAGGCCGCCCGGCTGCGTGAGCGTGATCGACTTGCGCACCTCGGCCGCGGCGCTCGCGCCGCCGCCGGCCGCGCCCGCGCCCGCGACGGCGCCCGCCGCCGCGCCGCGCGCGCGCAGCTTGAGCAGCGGCGTCTCGCCCGCCTTCGCGACGCCCGCGCCCGCGCGCTCGACGACTTCGAACGCATCCGAATTCGCGATCGCGATCACCGACACGAGGCTGTGCGCGGCGCGCGCGATCGAATCCTGATCGAATTCGATCAGCAGATCGCCCGCCGCGACGCGCGCGCCTTGCGCGACCTTCGCCGCGAAGCCGAGCCCGTTCAGCTCGACCGTGTCGATGCCGATGTGCAGCAGGATCTCCGCGCCGCCGTCGGCCGCGATCGTCACCGCGTGGCCGGTGCGCGCGACGTGCGACACGATGCCCGCGCACGGCGCGACGAGCCGGCCTTCGAGCGGGTCGATGCCGATGCCGTCGCCGAACATGCCGCCCGAGAACACAGGATCGGGCACGTCGGCGAGCGGCACGACGGGTCCCGTCAACGGAGCGACCAGCACGGTCTGGTCGTGGGATGCTTGCTTCAACTGTGACTCCTCGGCACGTCTCATGGCTGTCTCGTCTAGTCGGTGATCGTCAGTGCGTTTCGGTGACTTTGTGCAGATGGCGCGGCGCGTCGGGATCGCGGCCGCGTGCGACGGCGAGCTCGGCTGCCATCACGTAGAACGAAAGGATGGCGGCAATCGGATCGAGCGCCGGATGCGCGGTGCGCGCAAGCGGCAGCGTCGCATCGGGCGTGCCCGCGGGCGCGGCGAGCAAAACGCGCGCGCCGCGTGCGCGCATGTCGCGCGCGAGCTGCAGGAGGCCCTCCTGCTCCGGCCCGGGCGGCGCGAACACGAGAAGCGGATAGTCGCGGTCGATCAGCTCCATCGGGCCGTGCCGCACTTCGGCGCTCGAGAACGCCTCGGCCTGGATGCCCGACGTCTCCTTCAGCTTGAGCGCCGCCTCCTGCGCGATCGCGAGGCCGAGCCCGCGGCCGATCACGATCATCCGCTCGACGTCGCGCAGTTCTTCGACAGCGGACGACCAATTGAGCCTGCCCGCCTGATCGAGCGCGTCGGGCAGGCTGCGCAGCGCGGAGACGAGCGCGGCGTCGCGCTGCCAGAACGCGACGAGCTGCGCGGACAGCGACAGCATCGCGATATAGCTCTTCGTCGCGGCGACCGACAGCTCGGGGCCGGCGAGGAGCGGCAATGGGTGCTCGCACGCGTCGGCGAGCGGCGACGGCAGCACGTTGACGGCGGCGACCGTCAGCGCGCCGGCTTCGCGCAGCGCGGTCATCGTGTTGACGAGGTCCGGGCTCTTGCCCGATTGCGAGAACGCGAGCGCGAGCTGGCCCTGCACCTTGAGGGGCGCCTGCTGCAGCGTCGCGACCGACATCGGCAGCGACGCGACGGGCACGCCGAGACGGCTCATCGTCAGGCTCGCGAAATAGCTCGCCGCGTGATCGGAGCTGCCGCGCGCGACGGTCAGCGCGACCTGCGGCGCGTTCGCGGCGAGATGGAGCGCGAGCGCCTCGACGCGGCGCGTGTCCGCGAGTTGCGCGGCGACGACGCGCGCCGACTCGCGCGCCTCGTTAAGCATATTCGACAATCGATTCTCCTTCGACGAAGGTTGCAGTCAGATTCAGTTCGCGATCGAACACGGCGAGATCGGCCCACGCGCCGCGCTCGATGCGGCCGCGATCGGCAACACCGAGATAGTCGGCCGCGTAGCGCGACATCCGGTTCGACACGTCGGCGATCGGCAGGCCGAGCGACACGAGATTGCGCAGCGCCTGGTCCATCGTCAGCGTGCTGCCGGCGAGCGTGCCGTCGGCGAGGCGCACGCCGCCCAGGCACTTCGTCACGCGCTGGCTGCCGAGCCGGTACTCGCCGTCGGGCATGCCCGTCGCCGACGTGCTGTCGGTCACGACGTACAGACGCGGAATCGCGCGCAGCGCGGCGCGGATCGCGCCCGGATGCACGTGCAGCAGGTCGGGGATGATCTCCGCGTATTCGGCGTGCGCGAGCGCCGCGCCGACGATGCCCGGATTGCGGTGATGCAGCGGCGACATCGCGTTGAACAGGTGCGTGAAGCCGCACGCGCCGTGCTTGAGCGCGGCGACCGCGTCGTCGTACGTGCCGAGCGAGTGACCGAGCTGCACCCGCACGCCGCGCGCGGCCATCTCCGAAATGATCTCGATGTGGCCGGAAATCTCCGGCGCGAGCGTGACGACGCGGATCGGCGCGATCGACAGATACTTCAGCACCTCGTCGAGCACCGCGGAAACCGCCGCGTCCGGCTGCGCGCCGAGCTTGCCGGGATTGATGTACGGGCCTTCGAGATGCACGCCGAGCACGCGCGAGCCGCCCGGCGTGCGCACGCGCGCGACGTCGCCGAGATCCGCGACGACGCGCATCAACTCGTCGCGCGGCGCCGTCATTGTCGTCGCGAGCAGGCTCGTCGTGCCGTAGCGCGCGTGCGTGCGCGCGATCGTCTCGATCGCATCGCCGCCTTCCATCACGTCGGCGCCGCCCGCGCCGTGCACGTGCAGATCGATGAAGCCGGGCAGCACGTATTGCGCGTCGTTCCTCGACGGATCCGTCGCGTCGCCCGACAGCGCGGTGATCCGGCCGTTCTCGAACTCGAGCGTGCCGTGGATCCAGCCTTCGGAGGTGAGTATGTTTCCGGTCAGCATGACGTTCTCTGATATCTGGTGATGCGTATTGGGTCGGTACTGCGTACTGCTGCGAGAGGGCTTGCGGGTCGTCCGGGCTGCCGCCGACAGTCTGTCGTGTCAGCGTTTCAGCTCGGCGACGAAATCGTAATAGTCGTCACGGCAATAGGTTTCGGTCGTCTCGATCGCGCGCCGGTCGGCGCCGTAACCGATCCGCGTGATGACGAGCAGCGCGGCGCCCGGCGCGATGCCGAGCCACTGCGCGACGTCGGTCGGCGCGTTCACCGCGCGAAACCGCTGCGACGCGCGCACCACTTCGAGGCCGCGCGACTGCAGGTAGCTGTACAGCGACCCTTCGAGCACCTGCGGCTCGGGCACGCAGGTCGCGGGCAGCGTCGAGCGCTCGTACGCCATCACGATGCCGTCCGCGCGCCGCAGCCGTTCGAGGCGCGCGACCGTCGCGCCGGGCGAAAGGCCGAAGCGCGCGATTTCGTCGCGGCGCGCGGCGCGCAGGCTGCGCGCGAGCCACACCGAATCGGGTGCGAACCCGCGCTGGCGCATCTTCGCCGAGAACCCGACGAGCCTCGACAGCGGATCGGCGACGCGCGGCGTGATGAAGCTGCCCGCGCCGCGCACGCGGCGAATGAGGCCCTGCTCGACGAGGAGCGCGAGCGCGCGGCGCGCGGTGATCCGCGACACGCCGGCCGCCGACGACAAGCCGCGCTCGGACGGCAGCGCCTCGCCGGCGCACCATGTGCCGCCGTGAATCGCGCCGGCGAGATTGCGGGCGAGCTGCAGGTAGAGCGGGGTGTCGCTGCGGGCGTCCGGCGCCAGCGCCGACCAGCCGATGTCCATAGGTCTCCGGGTGCGAAAACGGGTAGGCCTCGTCCGAAAGCGAGGCCATTATATAACCAAAATAATACCAGTCAATTTGATCTAAATCGGTACGTCAAATCGCCGGAGAGCGTTGTCAGCCAACGGTTCCGGTGCACCGAAGCCCTTTATTTACAGCACGTTACGAGATAGGTATTTACCCGAACGCCGAAAACCGGGCGTCGGACGAACGCACCGGAGCAGACGGCATTTGACGGAATAGAGACTGAAATAGAGACCGAAATAGCACCAGTGCTGCGCACTGGTATGCACCGGTCCGCATCAATGGAATTCGCGGCTCTCGGTCCGCAAGCCGGCGATGAGCGGCGTCAGATCCTCGAGATATTGCGCGACCAGGTGCCGGACGTCGCTCTCGCACTGCCAGACGCCCGACACCGCGAGCAGCCGCGAATCGAGCGTCTCGCGCCGCTGCCGCGCGAGCAGCTCCGGCCGGACGATCACGTTCACGCAGCCCGTCTCGTCCTCCAGCGTGACGAACAGCACGCCCTTCGCGGTGCCCGGCATCTGCCGTGCGGTCACGAGCCCGCACGCGCGCGCGAGCTGACCGTTGCGGCGATCGCGCAGCGCAGCGGCGGACGACAGCCGCCGCACGTCGAGCTCGGGCCGCAGCAGCGCGACCGGATGCCGGTTCAGCGTGAGGCCGATCGTGTGATAGTCGGCGAGGACGTCGTCGGCCTCGGACGGCGCGCCGAGCTCGGGCTTCACCGCTTCGTCGATCGGCGCGGCGGCGAGCAGATCGCGCTCCGGCACCGCGGCGACTGCCTGCCACAGCGCGTCGCGGCGGTGACCGGCGAGCGCCGCGAACGCGTTCGCGGCGGCGAGCGCTTCGAGATCGCGGCGCTCGAGGCGCGCGCGGCGCGCAAGCTCGTCGACGCCCGCAAACGGCCCGGCCGCACGCGCCGCCTCGATCCGCCGCGCGGCGTCCTCGCCCAGGCCGCGCACGAGCGACAGGCCGAGCCGCACCGCCGGCTGCCCGTCGGGCGGCATCTCGCCGGGCTGCGTTTCGAGCGACGCGTCCCAGCCGCTTGTCGTCGCGTCGATCGGCAGCACCGTCACGCCGTGGCGCTTCGCGTCCTGCACGAGCTGCGCGGGCGGATAGAAACCCATCGGCTGGCTGTTCAGCAACGCGGCGACGAAGATCGCCGGCTCGTGGCACTTGAGCCAGCTGCTCGCGTAGACGAGATGCGCGAAGCTCGCCGCATGGCTCTCCGGAAAGCCGTATTCACCGAAGCCCTTGATCTGCTCGAAGATCTGCTCGGCGAATTCGGGCGGATAGTCGCGCTCGCGCATGCCGTCGACGATCTTGCGCCGATACTGCTCGAGATTGCCCTTGCGCTTCCACGCGGCCATCGCGCGGCGCAGCGCGTCGGCCTCGCCGGGCGTGAAGCCCGCGGCGATGATCGCGATCTGCATCACCTGCTCCTGGAAGATCGGCACGCCGCGCGTGCGCTCGAGCGCCGGCTTCAGGTCGTCCTTCGGATACGTGACGGGCTCGAGGCCCTGCCGCCGCTTCAGGTACGGATGCACGGCGCCGCCCTGGATCGGCCCCGGCCGCACGATCGCGACTTCGATCACGAGATCGTAATAGTCGCGCGGCCGCAGGCGCGGCAGCATCGACATCTGCGCGCGCGATTCGATCTGGAACACGCCGACCGTGTCGGCGCGGCAGATCATGTCGTACGTCGCCGCGTCGTCCTGCGGGATGCTCTGCATCCCGAACGGCTTGCCGTCCCGCTTGCCGCGCCACGCCGTGACCATGTCGAACGCGCGATGCAGCGCGGACAGCATGCCGAGCGCGAGCACGTCGACCTTCATCAGCCCGAGCGCCTCCAGGTCGTCCTTGTCCCACTGGATCACGCGCCGCCCTTCCATCGCCGCGTTCTCGACCGGCACGAGCCGCGTGAGCTTGCCGCGGCTGATCACGAAGCCGCCCGAATGCTGCGACAGATGGCGCGGAAAGCCAAGCAGCCGCGCGGCGAGCCCGGCCCACGCGCGAATCAGCGGCGTGTCCGGATCGAGCCCGACCGACTCGAAGCGCGCGAGCAGATCGCGGCTGCCGTCGAACCAGCGATGCTCCTTCGCGACCCGTTCGACGAGCATCGGATCGACGCCGAGCGCCTTGCCGGTCTCGCGCAGCGCGCCGCGCGGGCGATAAGTCGACACGGCAGCGGCGAGCGCCGCGCGGTCGTGGCCGTATTTTTCGTAGAGATACTGAATGACCTCCTCGCGGCGCTGATGCTCGAAGTCGACGTCGATGTCGGGCGGCTCGCCGCGTTCGCGGCTGATGAAGCGCTCGAACAGCAGCGAGCTCTTTTCCGGATGCACTTCGGTCACGCCGAGGCAAAAGCAGACGACGGAGTTCGCGGCCGACCCGCGCCCCTGGCACAGGATGTCGCGGCTGCGCGCATATTGGACGATGTCGTAGACCGTCAGAAAATACGGCTCGTATTTCAGCTCGGCGATCAGTTCGAGCTCGTACCGGATTCTCTCCTGCACCGTGTCCGGCACGCCGTGCGGATAGCGCTTGCGCGCGCCCGCCCAGGTTTCCCGCCGCAGGTAGCTCGTCGGCGTATGGCCTTCGGGCACGAGCTCGCGCGGATATTCGTAGCGCAGTTCGTCGAGCGAGAAGTCGCACGCGTCGAGTATCCGGCACGTCTCCGCGATCGCCTCGGGCGGAAACAGCTGCGCGATCCGCTGACGCATGCGCAGGTGCTGCTCCGCGTTCGGCGCGAGCGCATAGCCGCATTCGGCGATCGGCGCCCCGAGCCGGATCGCCGTCATCGCATCCTGCAGCGGCTTGCACGAGCGCGCGTGCATCGTCACGTCGCCGAGCGCGACGATGCGCATCCCGCGCCGCTCGCCCGCCGCCCGGATCTCCTCGCGATGCGCGCCGTCGAGCGCGCGCTGCAGTTGCACGAGCCCGAGCCGCGCGCGTTCGCCGAACAGTGCATCGAACCACGCGAGTTGCGCATCGAGCATGTCGGCGCGCGCCGGATACGTCGGCACGAGAATCGCAAAGCAGTCGGGCACGCCGCGCAGATGCGCGAATTTCGACGGCGGCGCGGCCAGCATCCGCGGCGTGAGCCGGTAGGTGCCCTTCGGCGCGTCCATCCGCCGCCACGAAATCAGCTCGGACAAGTTGCCGTAGCCTTCGCGATTCCGCGCGAGCAGCACGAGGCCGAATGCGCCGGGGCCCGGATCGTGGCCCGGCGCGACGTCGTCCGGCGTCACGCCGAAGTACGCGCCGACGACGAGCGGCAGCCCTTTCGCGTTCGCCGCGACGTGCATGCGCGGCGCGCCGGCAAGCGAGCATTCGTCGGTGATCGCGATGCCGCGATAGCCGTGCGCCTTCGCGTGCTCGACGAGCTCGTCCGCCGACGACGCGCCGTGCAGGAACGAGAAATTCGACCGGCAGAACAGCTCCGCGTAGTCGGGCAGGATCTTGGATGCCGCGTCCATGCCGCTCACCCGAACAGGCCGTGCAGGAACCAGCACTGCCCCGCCGCGCCGCTGCCGCGCTCCTGGTAGACCCAGTAGCACGCGCCGTCGTCGTCCTGCGCGACGCGATAGTCGCGCGCGACGAGCTGGCCGTCGAACCAGCCCGCCTCGATCCGCTCGATCGACGACACGAACTTGAGCGGCGTGCGATAGACCGGCCAGTTCTCGCGCATCACGAGCGGCAGCGGCTCCGCGAGCAGCCACGCGGGACGCGGCGGCGCGACGGGCGGCGCAGCCGGCTTGCCAGCCGGCGCGTCGAGCGGCAGCCAGCGGTTCGCCGCCTCGGGCCGGTGATCGGCGACGGGCGCCGCGCGCAGCACGTTGTCCGCGCCGAGCCGCGCGGTCAGGAGCTCGACGAGCCGTGCGCGCGCCTCGCGGGTGCCGCCCGGCTCGGGGAACAGATCGTCGGCGGGCGGCGCGACCGATTCGACGCGCGTGACGGTCAGGCGCACCGCGATCACCGCGGCGGGCAACGTGACGCGCGCGAGCCGCTCGCCGAGAACGCGCATGAAGTGCGTCTCGTCGCGCGCGGGCTCGGCGAACGCGAGCTCGAGCGACGTCGGCGGCACCGCCTGGCGGCCGCGCTCGTGCTCGAGCGCAAACGTCATCGCCGACAGCGACAGGTGCCGCGCGGCGAGCCAGCCGCATAGCTGCACGACGAGCCGCCGCGCGACGAACAGCACCGCCTCCGCATATTCGACGCGCTCCGGCAATTCGAGCCGCGCGTCGAACACGGGCGGCACCGGCATCCATGCGAGCGGCTCCGCGACGTCGCCGTACGCGCGATCGAGCGCGGCAACGAGCGCTGGACCGCAGCGGCGCGTGAGCCCCGCGCGCGGCAGGCGGCGCAGGTCGGCGAGCGTGCGGCAGCCGAGGCCGTCGAACCAGCCGGCGTACGGGCGCGCGTCGGGCAGCAGCTCGCACGGCAGCGCATCGAGCGCGCGCACGAGCGACGCCGTCCGCACGATCCGCCGCCGCGTGCGCGGCCGGCCCGGTGCGCGCGCGAGCAGCCACGCGCCGCGCCCGGTCGGCGCGGCGGCAAGACGCGCCGCGTAGCCGAACATGGTGAGCGTCGCGCGCACCTGCCGGCACAGCGACGGCAGGCCGCCGAACAGCCGCAGGCTCGCGCCGACGTCGACGACGAGCGTCGCTTCGTCGTCGAGCGCGACGCACGGCGAGAAGCGCAAGAGCGCGAGCGCGACCGCGCGCAGCGCATCAGCCTCGCGCGCCGGATCGCGCTCGACGAGCCGCGTGCCGGGCGCGAGCGTCAGCACGCCGCCGCGCTTCATGCCGGCGCGCACGCCGTGCGCGCGCGCGGCCGCGTCGGCGACCAGCACGACGCCCTGTTCGAGCACCGCACAGCCGCCGCCGCCGTCAGGCGACGACGGCACGCACACGTCGAGCGGCAGGCGCGGCAGATGGATGCCGAGCAAGACGCGCATAACGGCTCTCCACGATGGGCGACGGCAACTCGAGCGGAAGCGGCTCGCCGTGCGCCGGCCCGCGGCGCTTGACGATCTCGACCGACACGCCGCCCGGCGACGGATGCAGCGCGACACGCAGCACCGCGGGCGACGGCTGCCGCGCGGCCGCAAGCGGCCGGAACATCACGAACAGCGTGTCGCCCGCGCGCGCGGCGGCGAGATGCAGGCGGCGCAACGCATCGGCGCGCGTATTCTGCTGCCACAGCAGGAGCGCGCCGCAGCAGCCGGTCTTGAGCGCCTGCTCGGCCGCCCACAGCGCATCCGCGCCGCTGTCCGCGCGCAGCCACAGCAGCGCGTCGAGCGGCACGCCGAGGCCGGTGAACGCGCACGCATGCGGCGATTGCGGCGGCGCGACGAACGCGAGCGGCCGCCGTGCGCTGCCGGTCGCAGCAAGCGCGGGCGCGAGCACGCGCATCTCGCCGCAGCCCGCGTGCGGCACGAGCAGTTCGACGAGCCCGCCGACCGGCCAGCCGCCCCCCGGCAGCTCGGCCGACAGCGCCGCATGACCGGTGTCGACCGTGCGCGGGCCGCCGCGCGCGAGCTGGGAGCCGCGCCAGAGCGACGGATGCAGCGATTCGAGGGAAAGGGAGGAGGCGGACATCGCGTTGCCGATAACTGTATATTTGTACAGTATATGGCAACGCCTCCGCGACGCACAGCAACCGATGCGAAACCGGCCTTTCGTCAGAGGATAGGGTGGAAAAATCGAATCGGAGCCCGCGGAGCGCTACGGCAACGAGCCTCCGCTGTCCCGCTCCAGACAGCCGCAGGACAGCCGCTCGGAATTGCCCGCATCGGCAAGCCGCGACGCTCGTTCGCACGAAGTCGCGGCGGCCGGAAACGCTAAATCCCCGCCGCCGCACCGATCGAAACGAAACCGCCGCGCCCGAAACCCGAGAACGGACGGCTCGCCCCGCGTCGCGCACGCCGCCGCCTCCCTTTCGCCGCCCCGAACGCCGCGCGCAACGCCGCCGCGCCCCATCCCGCCGCCGAACGTCAGCCGAGCAGCAACGCGTCGTCGTCGAGCTTCTCGTGCCGCGTCTTCTCGAACAGCTTCAGCAGATCGGGCACGTCGAGCCCGCGGCGCTCGTCGCCGGACACGTCGAGCACCACCTGCCCCTGATGCAGCATCACCGTGCGATCGCCGTAATCGAGCGCCTGCCGCATGCTGTGCGTGACCATCATCGTCGTCAGCTTGCTCTCGGCGACGATTCGCGCCGTCAGCTCCAGCACGAACGCGGCCGTCTTCGGATCGAGCGCGGCCGTGTGCTCGTCGAGCAGCAGGATCCGCGACGGCTGCAGCGACGCCATCAGAAGGCTCACCGCCTGCCGCTGCCCGCCCGACAACAGGCCGATGCGGTCGGTGAGCCGATTCTCGAGCCCGAGATTCAACAGCCTCAGCTTGTCGCGGAACAGCTCGCGCGACGCGCGGTTCAGCGCCGGCCGAAAACCGCGCCGCGCGCCGCGCGCCATCGCGAGCGACATGTTCTCCTCGATCGTCAGCGCTTCGCAGGTGCCCGCCATCGGGTCCTGGAACACGCGCGCGACGAGCGGCGCGCGGCCCCACGCGGGCTTGCGCGTGACGTCGACGCCGTCGATCGTGATTCGCCCCGAATCGACCGGCTGATCGC
This sequence comes from Burkholderia sp. ABCPW 14, assembly GCF_001523835.1. Lineage (NCBI taxonomy): Bacteria > Pseudomonadati > Pseudomonadota > Betaproteobacteria > Burkholderiales > Burkholderiaceae > Burkholderia > Burkholderia sp. ABCPW 14. The sequence goes on from NZ_LOVS01000009.1 coordinate 115,982, forward strand.
CGCTCACCGCGTTCAGGAACGTCGATTTGCCGGCGCCGTTCGAGCCGATGACCGTGACGAACTGGCCGTTCGGGATGCCGAGCGACAGCCCTCGCAGCGCGCGCGTCTCGATCGGCGTGCCGGGGTTGAACGTGAGCTTCAGGTCTTGTGCGGACAGCATTTACGCCCCTCCCGTCTTGCGGGCGAATAGCTTCTTGCGCGTCGCGGGCAGCACGAGCGCGACCGTCACGAGCACGGCCGTCACGAGGTTCAGGTCCTGCGCCTTCAGGCCGATGAACTCGCCGTTGAGCGCGAGCGCGATGAAGAAACGATAGAGAATCGCGCCGAGCACGACGGCGAGCGTCGTGAGGAAGAGCCGCCGCGCGGGCAGCAGCGTCTCGCCGATGATCACGGCGGCGAGCCCGATCACGATCGTGCCGATCCCCATCGAGATGTCCGAGCCGCCCTGCGTCTGCGCGAACAGCGCGCCCGCGAGCGCGACGAGCGCGTTCGACAGCGCCATGCCGGCGAGCGTCGCGCGGCCGGTGGCGACGCCCTGCGCGCGCGCCATCCGCGGATTCGCGCCCGTCGCGCGCATCGCGAGCCCCAGTTGCGACGAGAAGAACCAGTCGAGCCCGAGCTTCGCGATCACGACGACGACGCACAACAGCGCCGGCCGCAGCACGTAGTCGGGCATCCAGTCGGGCTGCAGCACCGTGAAGAGCGTGGGCTCGGTGATGAGCGGCACGTTCGGCCGCCCCATGATCCGCAGGTTCACCGAATAGAGCGCGATCATCATCAGGATGCTCGCGAGCAGATCCATGATCTTCAGGCGCACGTTGAGCCAGCCGGTGACGAAGCCCGCGCACGCGCCCGCGGCGATCGCGACGAGCGTCGACGTGAACGGATCGTGGCCCGCGGAGATCAGCGTCGCGGCGACCGCGCCGCCGAGCGGAAAGCTGCCGTCGACGGTCAGATCGGGAAAGTTGAGGATGCGAAACGAGATCAGCACCCCGAGGGCGACGAGGCTGAAGATGAGGCCGATCTCCAGCGCGCCCAGAAGAGAAAAAAGAGACATGGTGGGGAAATCCTGTTGCAGCGTGCTAGGCGGGACGGGACGGCGCGTGGCGGCGCGCGAGACGCGCGGCGGCGGCGCCCGACCCGGCCCGAGCCCATGGGCCGCGCGCATCGAGCGGCCCGCCGAGGCCCGTCGAGGCCCGCCGAACGAGCACCCTCGTTCGGCGGGCGCCGGCTCGCGCGCTCGCGTTACTTGATGACCGTCTTCGCCTCTTTGACGAGATCGGGCGCGAGCGTCACGCCTTGCTTCGCGGCCGCGTCGGCGTTGACGAACAGCTCGAGGTTGCTGCTCGTCTCGGACGCGATCGCCCCCGGCTTCTCGCCCTTCAGGATTCGCGCGACGACCTTGCCCGTCTGCCGGCCGAGGTCGCCGTAATTGATGCCGAGCGCCGCGACGCCGCCGCGCTTCACGCTGTCGGTGTCGCCCGCGACGAGCGGGATCTTCGCCTCGTTCGCGACCTTCACGAGCGATTCGTACGCGGACACGACGTTGTTGTCGGTATTCGTGTAGATCACGTCGACCTTGCCGATCAGGCTCTTCGCGGCGGGCGCGATGTCGACGGTGCGCGGCGCGGCGGCTTCCTTGAGCGCCATCCCCTGCTTCGCGAGGATCTCCTTCAGCGCCTTCACGACGACGACCGAATTCGCCTCGCCCGGGCTGTAGACCATGCCGACCGTCTTCGCCTTCGGCACGACGCGCTTGATGAGCGCCACTTGCCTGTCGAGCGGCAGCTTGTCGGACACGCCCGTCACGTTGGTGCCCGTCGGTCCCCAGCCCTTGACGAGCTGCGCGGCGACAGGATCGGTCACGCCCGTATAGACGACGGGCACGCTCTTCGTCGACGCGACGACGGCCTGCGCGGCGGGCGTCGCGATCGCGACGATCACGTCGGGGCGATCGCCGATGAACTTGCGGGCGATCTGCGCCGCGGTGCCGGTGTTGCCCTGCGCGCTCTGATATTCCCACTTGAGCTTGTCGTCGCCGTAGCCTTCGGCCTTCAGTTCCGCGCGCACGCCGTCGCGGATCGCGTCGAGCGCCGGGTGATCGACGATCGACAGCACCTTGACGGTCTGCGCGTGCACGGCGCCGGCGCCGAGCATCGCGAACGCCGCGACGCCCGCCGCGATCGAATGAGCGGCAACGATCTTGAATTGCTTCATGAGTCTGTCTCCCCCGGTTCTGAATGGTAGGCGGACCGCGCTCCCCGGAACGTGCGCGGCTCGCGCCGCCGCGCCGAAAACGGGGCGCGACGGCATGCGTCCGAGGATATCATTTCCGCAGACTATTCAATATTTCGGGACAGTCCGGACGAGCGCGCGCCGTCGGACCGCAGGCCGCTTCGCCCAAAACGAAAAAAGCCCGCGCAATTCAAATTGCGCGGGCCTTCCGGCGATTCGAAGCTATCGGACGGCGCTCAGAAAGACGCGACCATCGAGCCCTTGAACTGCTTCGCGATGAATTCCTTCACTTCCGGCGACTGGTACGCCTTCACGAGCTTCTTCACCCAAGGTTGATCCTTGTCCTTCGCGCGGACCGCGATCAGGTTCGCATACGGGCTCGTCAGCGATTCGAGCGCGATCGCATCCTTGGTCGGCTGCAGGTTCGCCGCGAGCGCGTAGTTCGTGTTGACCACGGCCGCGTCGACATCGGACAGCACGCGCGGCAGTTGCGCGGCGTCGAGCTCGGTCAGCTTCAGCTTCTTCGGATTCTCCACGACGTCGAGCACGGTCGCGTTGTTGCCGCCCGTGCCGGCGCCCGCCTTCAGCTTGATCACGCCCTGCGTCTGCAGCAGCAGGAGCGCGCGGTTCTCGTTCGACGGATCGTTCGGCAGCGCGACCTTCGCGCCGGCCGGCAGATCCTTCAGCGACTTGAACTTCTTCGAATAAACGCCGATCGGCGAGATGTACGTGAGGCCCGCGCTCACGATCTTGTAGCCGCGCTGCTTCACCTGGCTGTCGAGGTACGGCTGATGCTGGAAGCTGTTCGCGTCGAGGTCGCCCGCGTCGAGCGCCGCGTTCGGCTGCACGTAGTCGTTGAATTCGATGACCTTCACGTTCAGGCCTTGCTTCTCCTTCGCGACCTTCTGGACGACTTGCCAGACCTGCGCGTCCGGGCCCGCGACCGTGCCGACCTTGATCACCTTGTCCTGCGCTTGCGCGCCGGCGGAAACGGAGAGGGCAGCCGCGCCGGCCGCGACCGCGGAAACAATTTTCAGGAGAGTGCGACGCTTCATCTATTTCTCGCTTGCTTGCAGAACCATCCAGGCTCGATAAAGGGAACGCGACGGCCTGACCGGCCGGGCCGCGCATCGGAAAGCGCAAATGGTGTCACAAGATCGCAAGGCTGTGAAATACATCCCGTTCATATCGGTATGGGAATGCGTCATGCGAGCGCCGGCTCGACGCGGCGGGACGGCGCGGCCGCGTTCGGCCCGCCCCGCGCCACCGCACCCGCGCAAGCCGCGCCGTCGCCGACCTGGAACGCGCTCACCGATTCGCGCAGCCGCGCCGCCTGCTCCTGCAGCGACGACGCGGCGGCGGCCGCCTCCTCGACGAGCGCCGCGTTCTGCTGCGTCATTTCGTCCATCTGCGTGACGGCGCGGCCGACCTGCGAGATCCCGCTCGACTGCTCCTCGGACGCGGCCGCGATCTCGCCCATGATGTCGGTCACGCGCCGCACCGCCTGCAGGATCTCGGTCATCGTCGTGCCCGCCTGGCCGACGAGCGCCGAGCCGTTGTGCACGCGCTCGACCGACGCGTCGATCAACTGCTTGATCTCCTTCGCGGCGGTCGCGCTGCGCTGCGCGAGCGAGCGCACCTCGCCCGCGACGACCGCGAAGCCGCGCCCCTGCTCGCCCGCGCGCGCCGCCTCGACGGCCGCATTCAGCGCGAGGATGTTGGTCTGGAACGCGATGCCGTCGATCACGCCGATGATGTCGGCGATCTTCTGCGAGCTGTCGTTGATCTCGCCCATCGTGCCGATCACGCGGCTCACGACGTCGTTGCCCTTCAGCGCGATCTCGGACGCGCTGTTCGCGAGCCCGCTCGCCTGCCGCGCGTTCTCGGCGTTCTGCTTGACCGTCGCGGTCAGCTCTTCCATGCTCGCCGCGGTCTCCTCGAGCGATGCGGCCTGCTGCTCGGTGCGCTGCGACAGGTCGTGATTGCCCGCCGCGATCTCGTGGCTCGCCGCCGCGATCGACTCCGCCGCGAGGCGAATGCCGCCGATCGTCGACTGCAGGCGGCCCTGCATGTCGCGCATCGCGGCCATCATGCTCGTCTCGTCGCCCGCGCGCACCGCGACGGGCCGCGTCAGGTCGCCCGCCGCGATCCGCGCGGCAAGCGTGGCCGCCTCGTCCGGCTCGCCGCCCAGGCTCGCGCGCACGTTGCGGATGATGACGAGCATCGCCACCGTGATCACGAAGCCGATCACGAACACCACCGCGAGGTGGCCGACGAGCGTCTCGTAGTAGACAGTGTCGATGTCCTTCACGAACACGCCGCTCGAGATGTTCCAGTCCCACGGCGCGAAGCGCGTCACGTAGCTGATCTTCGGCACCGCAGTCTCGCTGTGCGGCAGCCGCCCGCGATATTCGGCGAAGCCGTGCCCGCTCTCCTTCGCCGCGTTCAGGATCGCGACGAAGAGCGGCTTGCCGTCCGGGTCCAGGAAATCGCCGACCTGCGTGCCGACGAGCTTCGGCAGCGTCGGATGCATCAGCACGACGGGCTTCGAATCCATCACGAACAGATAGCCGGAATCACCGTAGCGCATCGCCGACAGGCGCTCGAGCGCGTCGCGCCGCGCATCGGCGTCGCTCATCTTGCCGCTCTGCGCGAGCGCGTAGTACGCCTTCACGACGCCCGCCGCCGAATCGACGAGGTTCGCCATCCCTTCCTTGCGCTCGGCGAGCATCGTGGAGCGCGTCTCGAACGCGCTCCATGCCCCCACTCCCAGCAATCCGACCCATACGAGCGCAAGCGCCAGCCACAACTTGCGATTCAAGCTCATTCTGTTCATCGTGTGTGCCTTCCCGTGTCGTGTTCGTTGCGCACCATCCGCGCCGCGGCCCCGGCAGCGAACGATCGCTGCCGCTATTTACGGCACGCTGGCTTACAACTTGAATGGAAGCGCGACGGCGGCGGCTGTGCTACAAGGACGGCTTGGCCGCGACAGGGCGTCGCGGTCCGCTTTCCGAAGAGGCCTCCATGTACGTGATCGACATCCGCTACACCGCGTCGCTCGAGCGCATCGACGACGCGCTCGAACGCCACCGCGCGTATCTGCAACGCCATCTCGACGCCGGCGTGTTCGTCGCCTGCGGGCCGAAGGTGCCGCGCGACGGCGGCGTGATCCTCGCCGTGCGGATCGATCGCGACGCACTGGATGCGATCCTCGAGACCGATCCGTTCGTCACCGATGGCCTCGTCACGTACACGGTGACCGAATTCCGGACGACGCGCGTCGCGCCGGGCGTCAATCTGCCGGCACTGCCGTAAGCGGCGCGCGGGTTCGGAAAAAGACGGGAAGAAGCGCGCAGGCGGGATCGACTGATGGGACGGCAAAACCGACTGCTTGCGGCAAGACGCCGTTGTCCGCGGCGCTTGCCGCGATCGCCGCGCCGCGATTTCCGCCATCGCCATGAAAAAACCCCGAAGGCCGGACCGGCGTCCGACGCTTCGGGGTGCATGCCGCGCCGACGAGCGGCCGCGCGGCCGCTCGATTCTCTATCAGTCGAGCAGCAGCTTCAGGTCGTGGACCCACGGCCCCGGCCCCTGGCCGTCGCGCACGAAGAGGCGCAGCTTGCCGCTCGGATCGAACACGTAGCTCGCGGCGGTGTGGTCCATCGTGTAGCTGTCGGGCGTCTTGCCCGGCACCTTCGCGTAATAGACGCGGAAGTCCTTCGTCACCTTCTTCAGCTGCGCCTCGTCGGCGGGCCGCAGGCCGATGAAGGCCGGATTGAACGCGGGCACATACTGGCCGAGCAGCGCCGCGGTGTCGCGCTCCGGATCGACGGTGACGAACAGCACCTGCACGCGCTTGCCGTCCGGGCCGAGCTGCTGCAGCGCCTGCGACAGCTCCGCCATCGTCGTCGGACACACGTCCGGGCAGTGCGTGTAGCCGAAGAACACGACGACCGCCTTGCCCTTGAATTCGCCGAGCGTGCGAATCTTGCCCGTCGTGTCCGGCAGCGCGAAGCCGCTCGCGAATTGCGTGTTGCCGGTGATGTCGAGATTCTGGAACGCCGGCTGCTTGTTGCAGCCCGCGATCGACAATGCGCCCGCGAGCATGCAGGCGAACAGCCAGCCGCGCTGCGCGCGGCGGCGTGCGAACAGGGATTTGAGCATCGCAATCGAACCGTTGGAGTTACATCCCGATCACGGGACGTGCGTAGTGGTCGACCAAAAGCGCGGCGAACAGCAGCGACAGATAGACGATCGAATAGCGGAACGCCTTGCGCGCGAGCGCGTCCGAATAGTCGCGGTAGATCTTCCATGCGTACGCGAGGAAGATCGCGCCGAGCAACACGGCGCTCGTCAGGTAGACGGCCCCGCTCATGCCGGAGATGAACGGCATCATCGTGACCGCGAACAGGATCACCGTGTACAGCAGGATGTGCAGCCGCGTGAACTTCTCGCCGTGCGTGACGGGCAGCATCGGCAGGCCCGCGTTCTCGTAGTCCTTGCGGCGGTACAGCGCGAGCACCCAGAAGTGCGGCGGCGTCCAGACGAAGATGATCAGCACGAGAATCCACGCGTCGCCCGGCACCGCGCCCGTGACGGCCGCCCAGCCGAGCGCGGGCGGCATCGCGCCCGACGCGCCGCCGATCACGATGTTCTGCGGCGTCATCGGCTTGAGCAGCAGCGTGTAGATCACCGCGTAGCCGACGAACGTCGCGATCGTCAGCCACATCGTCAGCGGATTCGTGAACGTGTAGAGCGTCCAGGCGCCGAGGCCGCCCAGCACGGTCGAGAACACGAGGATCTGCGCGGACGTGATCTCGCCGCGCGCGGATGGCCGCCACGCGGTGCGCCGCATCATCGCGTCGATCTTCTGCTCGACGAGGCAATTGATCGCAAACGCGGCGCCCGCCAGCAGCCAGATGCCGATCGTGCCGCCGAGCAGCACTGTCCACGGCACCATCCCCGGCGTCGCGAGGAACATCCCGATCACCGCGCAGAACACGGCGAGTTGCGTGACGCGAGGCTTCGTCAGCGCCAGATACTGGGAGAGGCGGCTACCGGGCGTTTGGGAAAGTGTGGTGTCCATGTACGGTCAACGTCACGCGGGCGCGGCGTCGCGCGCGGGTTGCGCGGCGCGGCCGGGACGGCTTGAAAGGATGCGAAAGTTTAGCATGACGACGAGGAGGAGCAGGATCGCGGCCCCCCCGTTATGCGCGACCGCGACCGGCAAAGGCCACTGCAACACGATATTCGTCAAACCCGTGACGAATTGCAGCACGACGACGAACAGCACGCCGTTCGCCGGGCGCCGCAACGACGCGAAGCGGCGCATCTTCAGCGCGAACGCGACCAGGTACGCGACGACGACGAACGCGAACGTCCTGTGCGTCCAGTGAATCGCGACGAGCGCGTCCTGCGTGATCGCGTCGCCGTCGTTCGTCATGCCGAGCGCGCGCCACAGGTGGAAGCCGTTGCGGAAGTCCATCGGCGGAATCCATGCGCCGTTGCAGGTCGGGAAGTCGGCGCACGCGAGCACCGCGTAATTCGTGCTGACCCAGCCGCCGAGCGCGATCTGCGCGACGAGCAGGACGAGCGCGGCGAGCGCCGCCGCGCGATAGCGGCCGGCCCCGGGCTCGTATGCGGGCAGCGGCGTCTGGCGCGCGGCGAGCCAGCCGAGCGTGCCGAGCAGCATGAGGCCGAGCAGCAGATGGATCGTCACGATCACGGGCTGCAGCTTCATCGTCACGGTCCACGCGCCGAACGCGCCCTGCACGAGAATCAGCAGCAGCAGGCTCGTCGGCCACCACGGCGACACGTGGAGCGGCCGGCGGCGCAGCCGCGCGGCCCACGCGATCACGGTCTGCGCGATGATCAGCACGCCGATCGCCATCGCGAAATAGCGGTGGATCATCTCGATCCACGCCTTCGTCATACTGACGGGGCCCGTCGGCATCGCCTGATGCGCGGCGGTGATCGCCGCGTGCGCGACGAACGGCGACGACGTGCCGTAGCAGCCCGGCCAGTCCGGGCAGCCGAGGCCGGAATCGGTCAGGCGCGTGAAGCCGCCGAACATCACGAGATCGAGCGTCAGGAACGTCGTGATCCAGACGAGCTTGCGGAACTTGTCGTCGTCCGCCTTCACCCACACGTACGACAGCGGCAGCAGCGCGATGCAGAGGCCGATCAGGCCGAGTTGCAGTAGATACATCCGTGTTTCTCTCTTACCCTCTATCGCCGGTCGCAGCCGGCGCTCAACCGATGCTCGACCACTTGAGGAGCTTCGTCACGTCCTTCTTGATCTTGCTCGGATCCGGATTCTTCGGGAAACGCATCATCAGATTGCCGTTCGGATCGACGAGATAGATGTGATCGGCGACCTGCGTGCCCGCATCGGCCGGCAGCCATGCGGCGACGGCGGCCGGATCGGCGCGCAGCTTGACCGTGTCCGGATACGCATCCGCGATCGCGGCCGGCACGTTCGCCGCGTCGCTCTTCAGCCACACCATCGTGATCCGTTGCCGCTCGCCTGCCTGCGTCGCGCGCACCTGGCGCATGAAGTAGAGCTTCTTCGCGCACGCGTCGTTGCACGCGCCGCCGTCTTCCATCACGAACAGCCACACGCCGCGCAGCGACGCGAGCGGCACCGTCTTGCCCGCTTCGTCGACGACGTTCAGATCGGGCGGAATCGGCCGCTGCGGCTCGATCAGCGTGCCGTAGTTGGTCGCGCTGCCGCGCGGCTTGATCACGTAATACGTGAAATACGACGCGATCACAGGCGCCGCGCAGACGAGCGCGAGCGCGAGCAGCACCCAGCGGCCGCGCTTCCATGAACCGCGCTGCGCGGGTTCCGCTTGCCGGCCGCCCTGCGGCTCCGTCGGACGGGAAGATTGCATCACCAAAGAAACCTCTTGAAACGATGGACGTCGCGCGGCGCCGCGCGACGGACCGGCGCCGCCGTCACGCGTCGCCGGACTGCTTTTTCGCCGCGCGCCGCGCGGCATACAGACCGAAGCCGGCGGCAGCCGCCGCCATGCCCCACCACTGAAACATGTAACCGTAGTTGCGCTCGACGCCCGTCGTCGGCGCGGGCCAGTCGCGCACGAGTTTGTCGCCGCCGTCGCTCGTCTGCTGAATCACGAACGGCTGCAGCGGCAAGCCGGTTTCCTGCGCGTACGCGGCGGCGTCGAGATTCTGCCGGATCTTCTGATGCGCGGCCGAGCCGCCTTCGCCGAGCTCGAACGCGCGCGACGCGCTGCCGCGCGCGATGCCCTCGATCGTCACGTCGCCCGCTGGCGTCGCGAACGGCTCGATCGCGGTGCGGTCGGCGAAATTGCGCGGCAGCCATCCGCGGTTCACGAGCACGTAGCCGCCGTTCGCGAGCTTCAGCGGCATCACGACATAGAAGCCCGGCTGATCGTTGTACGGCCGGTTGTCGAGGAACACCGCGAGCTCCGGCATGAAACGGCCAACCGCGCGCACGCGGTGGAACTCGATATCCTTCAGCGCGACGGGCTCGCGCGACACGTCGACGGGGCTCGCGTGCTCGTAGCGCGTGATCTGCGATTCGAGCGCCTCCTTCTGATGCGCGCGGTCGCGCTGCCAGAAACCGAGCCGCACCGTCACCGCGATCACCGCGAGAATCAGCAGCGCGGGCAGCCAGCGAATCCTCATCGCGCCGCTCCCTGGGGGCGACGACTGCCCGACCGAAGTGCGATAATGGTTTTTTCTTCCTCTAATTGCCGGTTTCCGGTTAGCTTCATGCACATTCTCGTTCCGATCGCCTTCGTACTCATCATCGCCAGCATGGTATCGGCGCTGTATTTCATGATGCACGACCGGGGCCATACGAAGCGGATGGTCTGGTCGCTCGCGATGCGAGTCGGCCTGTCGATCTCGCTGTTCCTGTTCATCCTGTTCGCGAACTGGATGGGCTGGATCCATTCGACCGGTATTCCGATTGGTCGCTAATGCGGCATAACGCCGCACGAGTACGATCCATTTAAGCAAAAACGCCGCCCGACGAAGTCGGGGCGGCGCACCGGTCGGCCTGCGGCCCTTCGGCGCACATCGCGGCGCCGACGAACCAAGCAAACGGCCCGCGCATCGCTGCGCGGGCCGTTTTCGTTGTTACAGCCAATAGACGACGACGTACAGGCCCAGCCAGACGACGTCGACGAAGTGCCAGTACCACGCGGCGCCTTCGAATGCGAAGTGGTGATCCGGCTTGAAGTGGCCGCGGATCATCCGCGCCAGCACCACCGCGAGCATCGTGCCGCCCAGAAACACGTGGAAGCCGTGGAAGCCCGTCAACAGGAAGAACGTCGAGCCGTACACGCCGGAGCCGAGCGTCAGGTTCAGCTCGTTGTACGCGTGGAAATACTCGAAGCCCTGCAGGAACAGGAAGCAGATACCGAGCACGAGCGTCGCGGCGAGCCATGCGATCGCCTTCGTGCGGTGATCGTCGCGCAGCGCGTGGTGCGACACCGTCAATGTCGCGCCCGACGACAGCAGCAGCGCGGTGTTGAGGGTCGGGATCGGCCACGGGCCCATCGTCTTGAAGTGGCCGACGAGCGCGCCCGGGCCTTCGTTCGGCCACACGGCGGAAAAGTCCGGCCAGATCAGCTTGTAGTCGAGGCTGCCGAGCTGATGCATCGCGATTTCACGCGCGTAGAACAGTGCGCCGAAGAACGCGCCGAAGAACATCACTTCGGAGAAGATGAACCAGCTCATGCTCCAGCGGTACGACTTGTCGACACGCTTGCCGTACATCCCGCTTTCGGACTCGGCGATCGCATCGCCGAACCAGTGATACAGCACGAACAGAAGCCACAGCAGCCCGACGAGCGCCGTGTAGGGCGCCCACGGCTCGCCGTTGACCCACAGCGCAAACGAGCCGAGCATCACCAGCAGGCCGACGGCCGCGCTGATCGGGTGCTGCGACGGATGCGGCACGAAATAGTACGGGCTCTCGTTTTGACCGGTCATGCTTGATTCTCCACTTCAGTCCAATTTGTTCCGGAACGATCCGGCTTATTTCTCTCTCGCGGCGCGCGCGGCGCCGCCTCACCTTCTGCTTGCGGGCTCGCGAAGCCGCGCGCCCGCCAAATCCGAATCCGCTACCCCACCACCGCGCGCACGATCAGGATCAGCACGCCGACGAACAGCGCCGCCCCGATCAACGCGGCGATCAGCACGTACAGCGGGTTGAGCTGCGTCGCGTCCGCTTCGAGATCGCGCCGCTTGCGCACGCCGAAGAACGACCACAGTACCGCCTTCATCGTCTGCAAGAACGTACTCTTGTTACCCGATCCGCTCGTCATTGTCGCCCCTCCCCTATATCAGGCGGCGGGCTTCGCCGCGGCGAAGCCCGTCTGCCCCGCGGCGCCACGCACAGCGGGCGCGGGCGTATTCAGCTCGAAAAACGTATACGACAGCGTGATCGTCTTCACGTCCTTCGGCAGCTTCGGATCGATCACGAACACGACCGGCATGTCGCGCGTCTCGTTCGCCGCGAGCGTCTGTTGCGTGAAGCAGAAGCACTCGATCTTCTTGAAGAACTCGGTGGCCTGCTTCGGCGCGTAGCTCGGGATTGCCTGCGCGACCACCGTTCTGCCCTGCCCGTTCGTCACTTCGTAGACGACCGTCATCAACTCGCCCGGATGCACGTCGATGCTGTTGCGCTTCGGCTTGAAGCCGAGCGGTCCGCGCGCGTTCGCATCGAGCTCGATCGACACCGTCCGGGTGTAATCGATCTGCGTGTTCTTCGCCTCGCGCTCGCTGACGTCGCGCTGCAGCAAGTTGTTGATGCCGGTGATCTGGCAGATCGCGCGATACATCGGCACCAGCGCGAAGCCAAAACCGAACATCAGCCCCGCCACGACGACGAGCTTCACGAGCATCGACCGGTTGAACGCGCGATCGACGTTCGCCTCGGACTTCGACATCAGGCCTTCCTCAATACTGCGTCAGGACGTGGACGCAATCCACTGCCGGACGACGGCACCCACAAAGAAAACGGCGACGACGATGAGCAGGATCAAAAGCAGCCGCTTGTTGCCCGCGCGAATCTCGTCGGGCGTTCGTCTTTTTTGTGAATTCCGGGTCATGCGATATTTTTTCGATTGGACTCCGCCGCCCGCGTCGCACGACGCGGGCGGCGAAAATAGGCAAACCGTTACTCGACCGTCGGCGGATGCTCGAACGTGTGGAACGGAGCCGGGCTCGGCACCGTCCACTCGAGGCCCGTCGCGCCGTCCCACGGCTTGTCGGAAGCCCGCTCGAGCTCGCCGCCGCCGCGATACGCGGGCAGCACGACCGCGAACAGGAAGTACACCTGCGCGAGGCCGAAGCCGAATGCGCCGATTGTCGCGAGCTGGTTGAAGTCGGTGAACTGCGCCGGGTAGTCCGCATAGCGTCGCGGCATGCCCGCGAGGCCGACGAAGTGCATCGGGAAGAACGTGACGTTGAAGAAGATCATCGACGACCAGAAATGGATCTTCCCGCGCGTCTCGTTGTACATCCAGCCCGTCCACTTCGGCGCCCAGTAGTACCACCCGGCGAAGAGGGCGAACAGCGAACCCGCGACGAGCACGTAGTGGAAGTGCGCGACGACGAAGTACGTGCCGTGGTACTGGATGTCGAGCGGCGCCATCGCGAGCATCAGGCCCGTGAAGCCGCCCATCGTGAACACGAACAGGAAGCCGATCGCGAACAGCATCGGCGTCTCGAACGTCAGCGAGCCGCGCCACATCGTGGCCGTCCAGTTGAACACCTTCACGCCCGTCGGCACCGCGATCAGCATCGTCGCGTACATGAAGAAGAGCTGGCCCGTGACCGGCATGCCGGTCGCGAACATATGGTGCGCCCAGACCATGAACGACAGGATCGCGATCGACGCCGTCGCGTACACCATCGAGCTATAGCCGAACAGCGGCTTGCGCGAGAACGCCGGGATCACCTGCGACACGATCCCGAACGCCGGCAGAATCATGATGTACACCTCGGGGTGCCCGAAGAACCAGAAGATGTGCTGGTACATCACCGGATCGCCGCCGCCTGCCGCGTTGAAGAACGACGTGCCGAAGTGACGGTCGAACAGCACCATCGTGATCGCGCCCGCCAGAACCGGCATCACCGCGATCAGCAGGTAAGCGGTGATGAGCCACGTCCACGCGAACATCGGCATCTTCATCAGCGTCATGCCCGGCGCGCGCATGTTGAGCACCGTCACGACGATGTTGATCCCGCCCATGATCGACGACGCGCCCATGATGTGCACCGCGAAGATCGCGAAGTCCATGCCCGGGCCCATCTGCGTCGACAGCGGCGCGTACAGCGTCCAGCCGGCGGCCGTCGCGCCGCCCGGCGCAAAGAACGAGCCGACGAGGAGCACCGCCGCGACGGGCAGCAGCCAGAAGCTGAAGTTGTTCATCCGCGCGAACGCCATGTCGGACGCGCCGATTTGCAGCGGAATCATCCAGTTCGCGAAACCGACGAAGGCCGGCATGATCGCGCCGAACACCATGATGAGGCCGTGCATCGTCGTCAACTGGTTGAAGAACTCGGGCCGCATGATCTGCAGGCCCGGTTCGAACAGCTCGGCGCGAATCGCGAGCGCCATCACCCCGCCCGACAGGAACATGATGAACGAGAACAGCAGGTACAGCGTACCGATATCCTTGTGGTTGGTGGCGAACAGCCAGCGCCGCCAGCCGTGCGGGGTTTCGTGCGCGTGGTCGTCGTGCGCGTGGCCCGCGGCTACGTCGTGCCCGATGCTAGACATGAGAATCTCCTAATGCGAATACGTCGACAAACACAGCGACACGTCAAGCCGCCGGCCCGATCTCGACCCGCCGGGCTTCCTTCGCGTCAGCCCCGCCCGTGATCGTTTCCGGCTTCTTCAGAATGATGCGCTCTTGCGCGATGCCCGCGGCCTTCAGCGCATCGCGCACCGCTTGTGCGCGGCGCTTGGCCAGTTCGGCGTTCGCGTCGGCCGGGCCCGTCTTGTCGGTGAAGCCCGACAGCGCGAGCTTCGCGTCCGGATGCGCCTTCACGTATTCAGCCGCTGCGGCGATCGCGTCCTTCGCGTCGGCCGGCAGTTCGCTCTTGCCCGTCTCGAAATAGATTTCCGCCGGCAGCGCCTGTGCCTGCGCCTGCGCGGCCGCGCCCGAAGCTTCCGCCGCCGGCGCCGCCGTGTCGCCCGCCTGTTGCGCGACGTCTTCCGGCAGCTTGCCGTTGCGTGCGTCGGCCACCTGCTTCGGCTGCAGCGAGTCGCCCTTGTGGTTGCCCCACGAATTGCGTTCGTACGTGATCACCGACGCGATGTCGAGATCCGACAGCGACGCCCACGACGGCATCGCGCCCTTGCCCTTCAGCACCTGCTCGAGGTGGCCGGCGATCGGGCCGTTGACGATCTTGCCGCCGTCGAGCGCCGGGAATACGCCGACGCCCTTGCCGTTCGGCTGGTGGCACACCGCGCAGTTCGCCTTGTAGACCTCTTCGCCGTGCGCCACCAGTTCGGCGCGCGTATACACCTTGCTCGGATCGACCGCGCCGGCTGCGAGCTTCGCCTTCTGCGCGCTCACCCACTTCGCGTAGTCGTCGTCCGACAGCACTTCGACGACGACCGGCATGTACGCGTGCTCCTTGCCGCAGAGTTCCGTGCAGAAGCCGCGGTAGGTGCCCGTCTTCTCCGCCTTGAACCAGGTATCGCGGACGAAGCCCGGGATCGCGTCCTGCTTGACGCCGAACGCCGGGACATACCACGAGTGGACGACGTCGTTCGCGGTCGTGATGATGCGGATCTTCTTGTTGACCGGCACGACGAGCGGGTGATCGACTTCCTGCAGATAGGTGTCGCTGATCGGCTGCTGGCCGTTGACTTCGCTGCGCGGCGTCGACAGCGTCGACAGGAAGCTGATGCCTTCGCCCGGCCCCTTCACGTAGTCGTAGCCCCACTTCCATTGGTAGCCGGTAACCTTGACTGTGAGATCGGCGTTCGTCGTGTCCTTCATCGCGACGACGGTCTTCGTGGCGGGCAGCGCCATCAGCACGACGATGATGAACGGCACGATCGTCCAGATGATTTCGACGGTGGTGCTTTCGTGGAAATTGGCGGCCTTGTGGCCTTTCGACTTACGGTGCGCGAAGATCGAATAGAACATCACGCCGAACACGCCGACGAAGATCACCGTACAGAGGATCAGCATCATCGTGTGGAGGTCGTAAAGCTCCTCGGCGATCTTCGTCACGGGCGGCTGGAGATTGATCTCGTTGACGCGGGGGCCGCCCGGGCTGTCGCCGACCGCCAGAGCGGCGCCGGACAAGAGCAACCCGCTGCATGCCAGCACGCCCGTGAGGGCTCGCTTGATTGTTTTCATAGCTTCCTTACCCAAAATTTCCATTCAAACCCTCCCCCGTCGCTGGCCGCCCGCTTCACGCCGGCCACCCCGTTCAGCCGCAGCGCGACAGCGAAGCGCGCAGCTCGCGCGCGAACTGCGCGCGCCGGTATTGCGCGAGGTGCTGCCCGACCACGACGGCCTCTCCGCGCGACACCAACTTGATGGGATCGCGCGGCGACGCACCCGGCTCGACCCGCACCCAGCGCGGGTTCAATTCGATCTGCGTCAGCCGCTCCGCGCTCATCCGCTCGATGACGAGCCGGTGAGGATACAGCCGGATGCGTTCGTAATCGACCGCATGGCGCGCATAGACTGCGAACGCGACACCCACCGCCAGCAACTCGACCCCGGTGAAAGGCAGCACGAGCCAGGCTCCGCGCCACGACAACAGGACTGCGATCGACAGCGAAAACGCCGCGAGCGAAACGTAGAACGCCACGAATTGACGCGGCGACACCGAACAGTTGCGCTTCATCAGCCAGTCCGCGAGGACCGGTTCGGCGTCATGCAAACCGTTCGCTGCTTCCATCGCTGCCTCTCGCGAATGGCGTCTGATGCTCGCCCTCATCGGGCGGCCGTCCTGTATTGTGAGGACCCCCAGGACGACAAACTGTCGCATTATAGGCGGGTTCAAAGTCATCCACAAGCAAACGGCCATCGCCCGGCAAGCCAAGCGCGACAAGCTTTCCGGCCATTTTAGGAGGCTTTTTCCAGCCTCCCGCGGCCGTTGATTCCCGGCATAACGAAACCCCGCTTTACCGCGTCACGAACGCTTCGGCCGCCCTCTGCCGATGTCCTGCACGCGCACGATGCTGAAGCCTTCCGCAGTCATGCGCGGTGCCGCCTTCCATGCGTGTCCGTAGATCACTTCGAACGTCAGCGGAATCGTGCCGTCGTCGCGCCGGCGCGCTTCGAGCGCGTCGCAGAGCGCCGCGCGCAGGCGGCGCGACGCATGTCCCGACGCGTCGCGCCCGAACGGATACGCGCCCAGGCGGCGCACGTCCGCAAGCAGCGAATCGGGCGACTTGTAGGTGACCGTCAGCGTCTCCTGGTCCATCACCGGAATCTCGAAGCCGCTCTCGACGAGCATGTCGCCGAGATCGTGCATGTCGACGAAATCGATCACGCGGGCGACAGCGGGCGCGTCGCCCGCCGCGGCGGCCGCCTCCGCGCACGCGGCGC
This sequence comes from Burkholderia sp. ABCPW 14, assembly GCF_001523835.1. Classification (NCBI taxonomy): domain Bacteria; kingdom Pseudomonadati; phylum Pseudomonadota; class Betaproteobacteria; order Burkholderiales; family Burkholderiaceae; genus Burkholderia; species Burkholderia sp. ABCPW 14. The sequence goes on from NZ_LOVS01000009.1 coordinate 132,799, forward strand.
GCAGCTCGCGCAGCGTGTCGGGGCCGAGCGTGCTGAACATCAGCAGCCCGTCGACGCGCAGCACGCGATGCCATTCGGGAAACACGAGATCGGGACGCGCGTGCCAGTGCAGCGCGAAGTTGGACCAGAGGAAATCGAACGCGTCGCTCGCGAACGGCAACGCGGAGAAATCGGCTTGCGCGACGCGCGGCCCGCGATGGCCGAGCGCCTTCGACAGCGTCGCCGGCAGGAACCGGCGCCAGCTCGTCTCGGCCGTGTCGCGCGCGGCCGCGCGCGCGAGCATCCCGCGCGACACGTCGACGCCGAACACGGGCGCTTCCGGGAAGCGCGCGCGCAGCAACGGCAGGTCGTCGCCCGTGCCGCAGCCCGCATCGAGCACGCCCGCCGGATTCACCTTGATGTAGTCGAGGCGCTCCCGCATCCGCTGCGCGATTTCGCGCGGCAGGAACGACACGGCGTCGAACGCGGCGGCGCGGCGGTCGAAGATCCGCTGCAAGCGCCGTGGATCATAGGCCGGACGGCTGGTTTCTGCGGGAGCTGGGGACATGTCGGGCACACTGGCGAAGAGCCCGAAGTATACTCGCTCGCTTCGCGCCATTCAGCGAAGCGGCCCGTTGCAGGAGCCGAACCATGGCGAATCCCGCCGTATTGCGATGCGGCATCCGGGCGGCGGCGGCGCGCCTGGGCATTGTCCTGGCACGTTTTTCCGCTGCTGCGCTGCCGAACCGCTGCGCACTGTGCGGCAATTTGTCACATCGGACAATTTGCGACTGTTGCGACAGCGCGCATTGGAATGAGGCGCGGCTGCGCTGCCCGCGCTGCGCGTTGCCGCTGCCCGGCGCGCGCGGACCGGGCGGCGTGATGCGCTACCGCTGCGGCGCGTGCGCCGAGTCGTCGCCGCCGTTCGACGCGACGCTCGCGCTCGCCGATTACCGCGCGCCGCTCGACAGCCTCGCGGTCGACCTGAAGTTCCGCGCGCAGCTCGCGCTCGGCCGCGAACTCGGCGAGCGCCTCGCGCGGCTCGCAGCGGACGCGCTCGACGGCGCGCCGCCGCTCGACGTGATCGCGCCCGTGCCCCTCGCGCGGCGCCGGCTCGTCGAGCGCGGCTACAACCAGGCGTGGACGATCGCGCGGCCGCTCGCGCGCATGCTGAAGGTGCGCGCCGACGCGACGCTCGCCGCGCGCGTGACCGACACCGCGCCGCAATCGCGGCTCGCATTCGATGCACGGCGCGCGAACGTCGCGGCGGCGTTCGAGATCGCGCGTCCGGTCGCGGGGCTGCACGTCGGCATCGTCGACGACGTGATGACGTCGGGCGCGACGCTCGACGCGCTCGCGCGCAAACTGAAAGAAGCGGGCGCGCGGCGCGTGACGAACTTCGTCGCGCTGCGCACCGCGAAGGATTGACGGCGCGCCGCATCGCGCCACCCGTACGCGTTCATACGCTTTTCACCGATCGAATCGAAACATGTTCAACGTCGTTCTCGTCGAGCCCGAAATTCCGCCGAACACCGGCAACGTGATCCGGCTGTGCGCCAACACGGGCGCGCGGCTGCATCTGATCGAGCCGCTCGGCTTCCCGCTCGATGACGCGAAGATGCGCCGCGCAGGACTCGACTATCACGAATATGCGCAGATGCGCGTCCATCGAGATTGGGATGCGTTCATCGCCGCCGAGGCGCCCGATCCCGCGCGCATGTTCGCGTTCACGACGCGCGGCTCGGGACGCTTTCACGATCGCGCGTTCGTGCCGGGCGACTGGTTCGTGTTCGGCGCGGAAACGCGCGGGCTCGCGCCCGAGCTCGTCGAGCGCTTTCCGTCCGGGCAGCGCGTGCGGCTGCCGATGCGGCCGGGCAATCGCAGCCTCAATCTGTCGAATACGGTCGCGGTGGTCGTGTTCGAGGCGTGGCGGCAGGCGGGGTTCGAAGGCGGAGCTTGAGAAGCGCGCGAAGCATCGAGCGGATCGATTCGAGCGATCGGGACCATGGCGAAAAGCTGCGCTGAACGTCGCGTCGCCTGTGTCGCGGCCGGTCGCCGGCGGAAGTGAATCCGGCAAGACGAACGGGCCGGGATCGTTCACGCCGCGACGAACCGCTCCGTGACGGATCGACGGCGAGGACGTCGGGAACGAAGAAGGCCGCGACTTCGTACTACGTCGATGACAGCGCTCGACGCCTCCGTCAAAACCGCGCAAGCTCCGTGCGATAAAGCTCGAGCATCGCGTCGGAAAAGCACGCGAACACGATGCGCTCGAATTTCGCGCCAGCCAACGCATCGACCACCGTGCGCACGGCGATCGCAGTCGCATCGTCGGGCGGGAAGCGATACACGCCGCAACTGATCGCGGGAAACGCAAGCGACACGCAACCGGCGTCGGCCGCCACCTCGAGCGAGCGCCGGTAGCACGACGCGAGCAGTTCGGGCTCGCCGCGCCCGCCGCCGTGCCATACCGGGCCGACCGTGTGGATCACGAACTTCGCGGGCAGCCGGTAGCCGCGCGTGAGCTTCGCGTCGCCCGTCGCGCAGCCGCCGAGCGTCGCGCATTCCTTGACCAGCTCGGGCCCCGCCGCGCGATGGATCGCGCCGTCCACGCCGCCGCCGCCCAGCAACGACTCGTTGGCCGCATTGACGATTGCGTCGAGCGCGAGCGTCGTGATGTCGACGACGCGCGCCTCGACCGACGTCGAACCGATGCTCGGCATGACGTCCTCCATCGAATTGATCGCGATACGCACAGCGTACGCTCGCTCGGCCCGTGCGCACAGACGCACGAAACCGGTGCGCGCAATGCCGCGCGCCCGATTTCGCTTGTCTCGCCTGATTGGGTTCGATTCGGCTCGTCGGAGCCTATTCGGCCTTCGCGTCCCTGCGCAGCAGACCGCTCACCGCGTCGCGCGGCGCGACGCCGTCGAACAGCACCGCGCATACCGCTTCGGTGATCGGCGTGTCGACCCCGCGCTCGCGCGCGATCGACAGCACCGCATGCGCGCACCGCACGCCTTCGGCCACATGGCCGAGCGCGGCCAGAATATCGTCGAGCGAACGGCCGGCGGCGAGTTGCAGACCGACGGTCCGGTTGCGCGACAGATCGCCCGTCGCCGTGAGGATCAGGTCGCCCAGGCCCGTGAGGCCGGTGAACGTCTCCGCGCGGCCGCCGAGCGCGACGCCCAGGCGCGACATCTCCGCAAGCCCGCGCGTGATGAGCGCCGCGCGCGCGTTGAGCCCGAGGCCAAGGCCGTCGGCGATGCCCGTCGCGATCGCGAGCACGTTCTTCACCGCGCCGCCGACCTCGACGCCGACGACATCGTCACCGGTGTAGATGCGCATCGCGCCGTGATGGAACGCGGCGAGCGTGCGCTCGCGGCACGCGGCCGACGCGCTCGCGACCGTCAACGCGACAGGCAGCCCCTGCGCGACTTCGCGCGCGAAGCTCGGTCCGGACAGCACGCCGTAGCTGGCGTGATCCGGCAGCTCCTCGCCGACCATCTGATGCGGCAGCAGCCGCGTGTCCGCCTCGAAGCCCTTGCAGACCCAGACGAAGTGCGCGGGTACGCAGCCCGCATCGCGCATCGCGCGGCACAGCACACGCAGCCCGGCCACGGGCGCGGCGATCACGCAAAGCGCGTCGTCCGCTTGCGCGTGCGACACCGCCGTCGCGAGATCGGCCTCGTAGCGCAGCGCCGGCCGCAACGCGACGCCGTCCAGGTAGCGGACGTTCTCGCGTCGCGCCGCGAGCTCGGCGACGAGCGCGGCGTCGCGCGCCCAGAGCAGCGTGTCGTGCCGCGCGGCGAGATGCGCCGCAAGCGCGGTGCCCCACGCGCCGGCGCCGAGAACGGCGACTTTCATGCTCAGCACCGGGGGTCGTCCGCGCTCAGTTCAGCGTCGTGCCGTTCGGCGCGCCGCCTTGCTGCTGTTGCGAAATTTCCGCGAGACGCTGCTCGTAGAGCGCCTGGAAGTTGATCTCGGCGAGATGGATCGGCGGGAAGCCCGCGCGCGTGATCGAATCGGCGATGTTCGAGCGCAGGTACGGGAACAGAATCGTCGGGCATGCGATGCCGCAGAGCGGATCGATCTGCTCGGCCGGGATGTTGCGGATGTCGAAGATGCCTGCCTGCTTCGCTTCGACGAGGAACGCGACCTTCTCGCGCACCTTCGCGGTGACGGTGCCCGCAACGATGATCTCGTACACGGTGTCGGCGAGGCGCTCGGCCTTCACGTCGACTTCGACTTCAACGGCCGGCATCTCCTGCTCGAGGAAGATCGCAGGCGAATTCGGCTGCTCGAGCGACAGATCCTTCAGGTAGATGCGCTGGATGTTGAAGAACGGTTGGTTTTCGACGTCGGACATGGTGGCTCCCTAAAAATGATTTCGCGGCGGCCGGAACCCTCCGGCACGCCCGGTGTGATCGTGCTTGGACCGCGCGCCGCCCGCAAGGCGGCGGCAGAGCGTTGCTTGCGCCTTGTCAGGCGGCTTCGAGGAGCGGCTTCAGGCCGCCTTCGCGGTCAAGCTTCGACAGGTCGTCGTAGCCGCCGACGTGCATGTCGCCGATATAGATCTGCGGCACGGTGCGGCGGCCCGTGCGCTCCATCATTTCGGCGCGACGCTCCGGCTCCTTGTCGATCAGCACTTTCTCGACGTGCTCGACGCCGCGCAGCTTGAGCAGCCGCTCGGCCTGGATGCAATACGGGCACACCTGCGTGCTGTACATGACCACTTTGTTCACTTCGCCACTCCTTATTTGACGACCGGCATGCCGGCTTGCTGCCACGCGCTCAGGCCGCCCTGCAGGACGTGGACGTCCTGGTAGCCCGCGCCCTCGACGATCTTGCGCGCCTTTTGCGACTGCTGACCGTTCTGGCACACGAGCAGCACGGGCGTGCCCTTGTTCTTCGCGAGCTGGCCGGCCTTCTCCTGCAGGTCGCCGAACTCGACGGAGCGCGCGGACGGCAGATGGCCCGCGCCGTACTCGGCCGCCGGGCGCAGATCGACGACGATCGCATTGCGGCGGTTGATCAGTTGGGTCGCCTCCGCGGCCGACAGGCCGCCGCCTCCGCGCCGCAGCGCGGGCCATGCGAGGAGACCGCCGGAAACCACCAGGATCGCGATGAGCGCGAGGTTCGTGTAATCGGTGAAAAACGTCACGGAGAATCCGCCGAAAAAGAGAAATCGGAAAGGGCAATCCCGCCATTATAAAATAACCGTCCGACGCGATGTCGCCCCCGAGCCGGGTCCGCATGCGCGCTTACCGCTTCCTCACTACCGACCGCAAGCATCTATGTACAAGCTCGTTCTCATCCGCCACGGCGAATCGACCTGGAACAAGGAAAACCGGTTCACCGGCTGGGTCGACGTCGACCTGACCGAACAAGGCAACCGCGAAGCCCAGCAAGCCGGCCAGCTCCTGAAGGACGCCGGCTACGCGTTCGACATCGCGTACACGTCGGTGCTGAAGCGCGCGATCCGCACGCTCTGGCACGTGCAGGACCAGATGGATCTGATGTACGTGCCCGTCGTCCACTCGTGGCGGCTGAACGAGCGCCACTACGGCGCGCTGTCGGGCCTCAACAAGGCGGAAACGGCCGCGAAGTACGGCGACGAGCAAGTGCTGGTCTGGCGCCGCAGCTACGACACGCCGCCGCCGGCGCTCGAGCCGACCGACGAGCGCGCGCCGTACGACGATCCGCGCTACGCGAAGGTGCCGCGCGAGCAGCTGCCGCTCACCGAATGCCTGAAGGACACGGTCGCGCGCGTGCTGCCGCTGTGGAACGAATCGATCGCGCCGGCGGTGAAGGCCGGCAAGCAGGTGCTGATTGCCGCGCACGGCAACTCGCTGCGCGCGCTGATCAAGTATCTCGACGGGATCTCCGATGCGGACATCGTCGGCCTGAACATCCCGAACGGCGTGCCGCTCGTCTACGAGCTCGACGAGAGCCTGAAGCCCATCCGGCACTACTACCTCGGCGACCAGGACGCGATCGCAAAGGCGCAGGCCGCCGTCGCGAAGCAGGGCAAGGCAACCGCGGCGTAACCGCCGCGCGGGCGCGGGCAGCGGCGGGGCCGCGCCCGCGCCGCCCCGCCCGCACGGCGCCGCGCGAACCTGTTTCGCGCGGCGCTGTCGGAATCCTGCTGGCGTTCCCGGTTTCGCCCCAATCCACAAGGCATCCGGACGAACAGTTATACTTGACCGTCCTATGACCGTCCCGTTGCTCCCGCGACAGCCACGCGCTTTCCGATCGCACCAGACTCTATGCGTATGAAATTGAAGAACATCGGCCTGATTGCCGCGGGCCTCGCGACCGGCGTCTTCGCGACGCTGCAAATCTCCGCGTCCGCCCAGCAGGCCGTCACGACGGCCGCAGCGCCGCTGCCGCTCGACCAGTTGCGGCTCTTCGCCGAAGTATTCGGGCAGATCAAGCGCGAATACGTCGAGCCCGTCGACGACAAGAAACTGCTGACCGCGGCGATCAAGGGCATGGTATCGAGCCTCGACCCGCACTCGTCGTATCTCGACAAGACCGATTACCAGGAACTGCAGGAGCAGACGAAGGGCCGCTTCGCGGGACTCGGCATCGAAATCTCGCAGGAAGACGGCCTCGTCAAGGTGATCTCGCCGATCGAAGACACGCCCGCGTTCCGCGCCGGCATCCGTCCGGGCGACCTGATCACCCGCATCAACGATCGCCCGGTGCGCGGCATGACGCTCGACAAGGCGGTCAAGCAGATGCGCGGCGAACCCGGCACGAAGGTCACGCTGACGATCTTCCGCAAGAGCGACGACCGCACGTTCCCCGTCACGGTCACGCGCGCGGTGATCCGCGTGCAGAGCGTGAAGATGAAGCTGCTCGATCCGGGCTACGCGTACATCCGCGTCACGAGCTTCCAGGAACGCACGACGCCCGATCTCGCCGCGAAGCTGCAGGACATCGCGCGTCAGCAGCCGAACCTGAAGGGCCTGATCCTCGATCTGCGCAACAACGGCGGCGGCCTGCTGCAGAGCGCCGTCGGCGTCGCGGGCGCGTTCCTGGCGCCGGATTCCGTCGTCGTGTCGACGAACGGCCAGATCCCCGATTCGAAGCAGATCTATCGCGACAACTACGAGAACTACCGGCTGCCGTCGTTCGATTCCGACCCGCTGAAGAGCCTGCCGCCCGTCTTCAAGACCGTGCCGATGGTCGTGCTGACGAACGCGTATTCGGCGTCGGCGTCGGAGATCGTCGCGGGCGCGCTGCAGGATGCGCATCGCGCGGTCATCATGGGCAAGGCGACGTTCGGCAAGGGCTCGGTGCAGACGGTCCGGCCGATGACGGCGGACAGCGCATTGCGCCTGACGACCGCGTACTACTACACGCCGAGCGGCCGCTCGATCCAGAACAAGGGCATCCTGCCCGACATTCCGGTCGACCAGTACGCGGACGGCGATCCGGACGACGTGCTCGTCACGCGCGAGGTCGACTACACGAACCACCTCGCGAACACGCAGGATCCGAACGAGAAGAAGGAACTCGAGGACCGCGAGCAGCGCCGGATGGAACAGTTGCGCATCCTCGAAGAACAGAACGACAAGAAGACGCCCGAGCAGCGTCAGAAGGATCGCGAACGCAAGCCGATCGAATTCGGCAGCGCCGACGATTTCATGATGCAGCAGGCGCTCAACAAGCTCGAAGGCAAGCCGGTCGAGCAGTCGAAGATGCTCGTCGCCGAAAGTGCATCGAAGGGCGCGGCCGACAAGGCGGCTGGCGCGTCGGCGCCGAAGGCCGCATCGAAGGCGGCGGCCAAGCCCGCGTCGGCGGCCAAGCCGGCATCGGCAGCGAAGCCCGCGTCGGCGCCGCAGCCGCAGTAAACGCGCGATGCAACGCACGGGCCATCGCGGCAAGCCGCCGCGATGGCCCGTTTTCTTTACGCGCCTAGAATAATATCGAGACCGTTTCCCCGCCCCACCGCCCCACGATGAACGACGATCAACTCCTGCGCTATTCCCGCCACATCCTCGTCGACGAAATCGGCATCGAAGCGCAGCAGCGCTTTCTCGACGCGCATGCGATCGTCGTCGGCGCGGGCGGGCTCGGGTCGCCCGCGGCGATGTATCTCGCGGCGGCGGGCGTCGGCACGATCACGCTCGTCGATGCCGACATCGTCGATCTCACGAACCTGCAGCGGCAGATCCTGCACGTGACGGCGTCGGTCGGCCGCCGGAAGGTCGAATCGGGACGCGACGCGCTCGCGCGGCTCAATCCCGACGTGAGGGTGAACACGGTTGCCGAGCGTGTCGACGACGCGTGGCTGAACGCGCACGTGCCGCAAGCAGGCGTCGTGCTCGACTGCACCGACAACTTCGCGACGCGCCACGCGATCAACCGCGCGTGCGTCGCGCATCGCGTGCCGCTCGTGTCGGGCGCGGCGCTGCGCTTCGACGGGCAGATCAGCACGTTCGACTTCCGCGATCCGGGCTCGCCGTGCTACGCGTGCGTGTTTCCGGAAGATCAACCGTTCGAGGAAGTCGCGTGCTCGACGATGGGCGTGTTCGCGCCGACCGTCGGCATCATCGGCGCGATGCAGGCAGCCGAGGCATTGCGCGTGATCGGCGGAATCGGCACGACGCTCGTCGGCAGGCTGATGATGCTCGACTCGCTGCGGATGGAATGGAACACGATGAAGATCGCGCGGCAACCGGATTGCCCGGTGTGCGGCGCGGGGGAATCGCATTGAGCAGTGCGGCGCGGCGGCGCATCGCCGCAGGCGTTGGCGTTGGCGTTGGCGTTGGCGTTGGCGTTGGCGTTGGCGTTGGCGTTGGCGTAGAAACGTAACACGCGATCGCGCTTTCGAACGGCCCGCGACGAACGAGCCTCCCCATTGCGCGCGAACACTTCAGCTCCGGCTTCCGTAGACGACGCGCGCGCCCAAGCACACGCCGCGCCCGGTCAGGCCGCGACGTCCGCCCGCGGTTCGGCGCTCGCGAGCCGCGTGAGCGCCGCCTGCACCTCTTCGGGCTCGAACGCCGCGAGCACGTCCGCGGTCGGCTTCTCGAGCGCCTTCAGATGCGCACGCAGGATCTCCTGCTTCACGACGAGCAACTGGCTCGGATGCATCGAGAACTCGGTGAGCCCCATGCCGAGCAGCAGGCGCGTCAACGCCGGATCGCCCGCCATCTCGCCGCACACCGACACCGGCACGCCCGCACGCTTCGCCTCGCGCAGCGTGAACGCGATCAGATGCAGCACCGCCGGATGCAGCGGATCGTACAGATGCGCGACCGCGTTGTCCGCGCGGTCGATTGCGAGCGTGTACTGGATCAGATCGTTGGTGCCGATCGACAGGAAATCGACGCGCTTCAAGAACAGCGGCAGCGCGATCGCCGCAGCCGGAATCTCGATCATCGCGCCGACGCGCACGTTCGGATCGTACGCGAGCCCCGCCGCGTCGAGCTGCCGCTTCGCCTCGCTGATGAGGTCGAGCGTCTGGTCGATCTCCTGCGCGTGCGCGAGCATCGGCACCAGGATCTTGACCTGGCCGAACGCCGACGCGCGCAGGATCGCGCGCAGCTGCGTCAGGAACATCTGCGGCTCCGACAGGCTCCAGCGGATCGCGCGCAGGCCGAGCGCCGGGTTCGGCGCGGTTTCGTAGCCTTCGTCGTGCAGGTCGAGCGGCTTGTCCGCGCCGACGTCGATCGTGCGGATCGTGACGGGCATCCCGCGCATCAGCTCGACCGCACGCTTGTATGCGGCGAACTGCTCCTCTTCCGTCGGCATCCGGCTCTTGCTCATGAACAGGAACTCCGAGCGAAACAGGCCGACGCCGACCGCGCCCGCGTCGACGGCCGCCTTCGCGTCGTCGGGCAGCTCGATGTTCGCGAGCAGGTCGATCTTCGTGCCGCAGAGCGTCTGCGCGGGCGAGAACTTGAGCCGCTGCAGCTTGCGCTGCTCGAGCGCCTTCTCCGATTGCCGGTACGAGTATTCCTCGAGCACGATCGGCGCGGGATCGACGATCACGATCCCCTGGTCGCCGTCGACGATGATGAGATCGTCCTGGCGGATCAGCGCGCTCGCGTGCTGCACGCCGACCGTGGCCGGAATCCCGAGGCTGCGCGCGACGATCGCCGTGTGCGACGTGCGTCCGCCCAAGTCGGTGACGAACGCCTGGAACGACTGCGTCTTGAACTGCATCATGTCGGCGGGCGCGATGTCGTGCGCGACGACGATCATCTCGTCGCGGCCGTTGCCCGCGGCCCGGTCGAGCGCCTGCGCGGCGGACGGCGCGCCCGCGAGCGCCTTCAGCACCCGCTCGACGACCTGCTCGATGTCCGCCTTGCGCTCGCGCAGGTATTCGTCTTCGATGTCGTCGAAGTGGCTGGCGAGCACGTCGAGCTGCTCGGTCAGCGCCCATTCGACGTTGTAGCGGCGCGCGCGGATGAGGTCGATGGTTTCCTGCACGAGCAGCGCATCGCCGAGGATCATCGCGTGCACGTCGATGAACGCGGCGACTTCGGTCGGCGTGTCGTCGGTCAAATCGGCGCGCAGCGCATCCAGCTCGCCGCGCACCGCATCGAGCGCCGCGCGGAAGCGCTCGATCTCGGCCTCGATCCGCTCGGCCTCGATCAGATAATGTGCGACGTCGAGCGCCGCCGGCGCGATCAGATACGCTCGTCCGATCGCGATGCCTCTTGAAACGGGAATCCCATGCAGCGTGAAGGACACGCGCACCTCCTTGATCACGTGAGCCGCGGCGCACCGCTGCGATGCGCCTATGACCCCGACGGTCGATTATAAATTCCGCACGACCCGCGTGACTGCGTGCAGTGCAGCATCGCTGCGCGGTGTCACATGACGAAAAAAATGCCGCGACGTTGCGCGGCATCCTCGCTGGATAGCGGAACGGCACGCCGCCGTGGCGTTATTGCCCTTCGCCGAATTTGTCGGCGATCAATTTGAGGAGCGCGTCCATCGCCTCTCGCTCGTCCGGCCCTTCGGTCTCGATCGTCACCGTGCTGCCGATGCCCGCCGCGAGCATCATGACGCCCATGATGCTCTTCGCGTTGATCCGGCGACCGTTGCGCGTCATCCAGACTTCCGACTGAAAATTGCCCGCGAGCTGCGTGAGCTTGGCCGACGCGCGCGCATGGAGCCCCAATTTGTTCACGATGGTCGTTTCTTGTTGAAGCATGGTGTTCCGATGAGGTCAAAACGGGCTGCGGCCGGCCTGCCGGCCGCACGGAGGTAATGCGAATCGGTGCGTCGGCTCAGTGCGGCTGGGTCTGTGCTTTCGGCTCCGGCGGAATCGGTGCGCACTCGCCGCAGCCGAGCGCGCTCGGTCGTGGCGGCGGCGTGCCGGCGGCGATCTCGTGAATGCCTTTCGTCGAGCCGGCGAGCGCCTTGTCGACGAGCGTGTCGAGCGGCGTCGTCCGGTAGCAGACGGCGCGCACGAGCATCGGCAGATTGACGCCTGCGAGCACCCGGACGCCTTCGATCTTCGCGAGCTGCCCGGCGATGTTCGCGGGCGTCGCGCCGTACATGTCGGTCAGCACGAGCGCGCCGTTTTCTTCCTTCAGGCGCGCGAGTTCCGCGTGCGCGAACGCCATGACCTGGATCGGATCGTTGTCCGCCTGCACGTCGATACAACCGATGCGCGCGGGCACCCCGCCGTAGATGTGCGCGATGCAGTCCCGCAAAGCGGTAGCGAGCGGCGCATGCGCGATGATGAGAATGCCTGCCATGTCAGCCTTGCAACGTGTTCGGCCCGACCGCCGGGCCTGACGCACGGAAAACCGTGCCGGGCGAGCGGGCATTGTAGCAGGCCAGTCGAGCCCGTCCGGCCGAGCTTCCTGTCCGGCCGAACCGATCCGGCGACGGGGGCCTGCGCAGCCGCCGCCGGGTCGTGCGCGCGTCAGCCGACCGCGCGCTCCAATGCGTCGACGAACATGCCGGCGACGTCGTATCCAGTCTGCTCCATGATTTCGCGAAAGCAAGTCGGGCTCGTGACGTTTACCTCGGTCAGCCAGTCGCCGATCGCGTCGAGTCCGACGAGCAGCAGGCCGCGCGCCGCGAGCACCGGGCCGAGCGTCGCCGCGATCTCGCGGTCGCGCTCGGTGAGCGGCTGCGCGACGCCGACGCCGCCCGCCGCGAGATTGCCGCGCACCTCGCTGCCCTGCGGAATCCGCGCGAGCGAATACGGCACCGGCTTGCCGTCGATCAGCAGAATCCGCTTGTCGCCGGCTTTGATCTCCGGGATGAACTTCTGCACCATGACCGAGCGCGCACCATCGTGGCTCAGCATCTCGATGATCGAGCCCAGGTTCATGCCGTCCGGCTTCACGCGGAACACGCCCATCCCGCCCATGCCGTCGAGCGGCTTCAGGATCACGTCGCCGTGCTCGGCGTGGAACGCGCGCAGCCGCGCGGCGTCGCGCGTGACGAGCGACGGCGCGACGAACTGCGGAAACTCGCCGATCGCGAGCTTTTCCGAATGATCGCGGATCGTCTGCGGCTTGTTGAACACGCGCGCGCCCGCGCGCTCGGCGAGCTCGAGCAGCCACGTCGACGTCACGTACTCCATGTCGAACGGCGGATCCTTGCGCATCAGGATCGCGCCGAACGACGGCAGCGCGCGCGACTCGTGCGCGCGCGCCTCGTACCAGCGATCGCGATGCAGGTCGGCCGTGTCGCCGACGATCGTCACGCGGCGCACGTCGGCCTCGACGCCCGCGACCGTCCACGCGAGCTGGTTCGGCTCGCACGCGTACACCGCATGCCCGCGCCGCGCCGCCTCGGCCATCATCGCGTAGGTCGAGTCCTTGTAGATCTTGAAGCGCTCGAGCGGGTCGGCGATAAAGAGAATGTCCATGCGAGTCCTGATGCTATAAGGGACGCGTCACACCTGGATCGCTTCCGGGTCGGTCTTCTCGAGTTCGACCGACGACGCGAGCAACCCGAGCCGTGCGACGACGCCATACATGTAGAAGCGGTTCGGCGGCGCCGCGCCGGGCTTCGCGTGCGCGTCCGGCAGCGCCGTGTGCTCGAAGCCGAGCGGCACGTAGTGCATGCCGGGCGCGTTCAGATTCTGGTCGCGCTCGCGCGCGCCGTGTGTGCGGTAGAACCCGCCCACCACGTAGCGATCGATCATGTAGACGACGGGCTCCGCCACTTCGTCGCCGATCCGCTCGTACGTGTGGACGCCTTCCTGCACGATCACGTCGCTCACCGGCACGCCCGCCTTCGATTCGGCCATCTGCGCGCGCTCGTGCTTCGTCATCCGGCCGATCTCGGACGCGTCGTGCACGGTCATCACGCCGCGCCCCGCCGTGCCCGCATCCGCCTTCACGACGACGTACGGCTTCTCGCCGATCCCGTATTCGCGATACTTGCGCGCGATCTTCTTGAGCACCGCGTCGATCGCGTCGGCGAGCGCTTCGCCGCCGTCGCTCCCATGCCAGTCCACGCCTTCGACGTGCGCGAAATACGGATTCAGCATCCATGGATCGACGCCGACCATCTTCGCGAACTTCTTCGCGACGTCGTCATAGCAGGAAAAGTGCGTCGACTTGCGGCGCACTGCCCAGCCGGCATGCAGCGGCGGCAGCAGATACTGTTCGTGCAGGTTCTCGAGCACGCCCGGGATGCCCGCCGATAGATCGTTGTTGAGCAGGATCGAGCACGGATCGAAGTTCTTGAGGCCGAGCCGGCGCGGCGTGCGCTCGAGCGGCTCCAGCACGATCTTCTGGCCGTCGGCGAGCGTGATCGGCGTGATGTCGGAGATGCTCGGATCGAGCGAGCCGAAGCGCACGTTCAGCCCCGCCTGGCGCATGATCGTCGCGAGGCGCGCGACGTTCTCGAGATAGAACGCGTTGCGCGTCGGCAACTCGGGAATCACGAGCAGATTCTTCGCATCCGGGCAGATCTTCTCGATCGCGGCCATCGCCGCCTGCACGGCGAGCGGCAGCACTTCGGGCGGCAGGTTGTTGAACGCGCCGGGAAACAGATTCGCGTCGACGGGCGCGAGCTTGAAGCCCGCGTTGCGCAGATCGACCGAACAGTAGAACGGCGGCGTGTGTTCCTGCCATTCGAGCCTGAACCAGCGTTCGATCGCAGGCGTGGCGTCGAGGATCTTCCGCTCGAGCTCGAGTAGCGGGCCGTTTAACGCCGTAACGAGATGGGGAACCATGTGTAACTCGCGGACGTGAGAAAAAAGATTGTAGAGCAATTGCCCGTCGCATTTGGGGATTGTTCCCGGGATCGCAAGGATTTACCGAATGTTTGTCGCTATTGACCCGATAGCCCGAAGGGTCAACGGATGCGGCCCGCGCCGGGCGGACGTCGAGGCCGGCACGCGACGCCCGGCGCGCAGCCACGCCCCAAAGAAACGACGAATCGAATGACGAAAAAAAACCCGCCTCGGAGGCGGGTCGAAGTCGCTGCGCTCATTCCGGCGGGCGGCGAAGCATGCGTGCGCTTCGACGTCCCGGGATCGGGGATGAATCCGATTATTCGACGTGCTCGCCATGCAGGATCACGTCGAGGCCTTCGCGTTCTTCTTCTTCCGTCACGCGCAGGCCGATCACGAGGTCGATGACCTTCAGCAGCACGAAGCTGACGATGCCGCTGTAGACGAGCGTGATCAGCACGCCCTTCGCTTGCAGCAGCAGGCTGCCGTCGGCGCCGCCGATATCCTTCACCGCGAACACGCCCGTCAGCAGCGCGCCGAGGATACCGCCCACGCCGTGCACGCCGAACGCGTCGAGCGAATCGTCGTAGCCGAGCTTCGACTTGAGCCACGTCGCCGACCAGAAGCAGACGACGCCCGCGGCGATGCCGATCACGAGCGCGCCCGCGACACCGACGAAACCCGCAGCCGGCGTGATCGCGACAAGGCCCGCGACGGCGCCCGACACGATGCCGAGCACGGAAGGCTTACCCTTCGCGATCCACTCGGCGAACATCCAGCCGAGCGCCGCGCATGCGGTCGCGACTTGCGTCGTCAGCATCGCGAAGCCGGCACGGCCGTCGGCCGCGACCGCGGAACCCGCGTTGAAGCCGAACCAGCCGACCCACAGCATCGAACCGCCGATCAGCGTCAGCACGAGGTTGTGCGGCGCCATCGCTTCGCGACCGTAGCCGACGCGCTTGCCGAGCACGAGGCATGACATCAGGCCCGCGATGCCGGCGTTGATGTGCACGACGGTGCCGCCCGCGAAGTCGAGCACGCCGTCCGACGACAGCCAGCCGGTCGGCTCCCAGACCATGTGCGCGATCGGCACATAGACGATCAGCGACCAGAGCGTCATGAACACGAGCATCGCCGAGAACTTCATCCGGTCGGCGAACGCGCCGCAGATGAGGGCCGGCGTGATGATCGCGAACGTCATCTGATAGACGAAGTAGACGGTCTCCGGAATCGTCGGCGCGAGGTGGCTGACGGTGAGCGTCGTCGCCTTGTCGCCGTGGATGTAGTTCATCCCGGACAGGAACACGCGCGAGAAGCCGCCGATGAAGCCGCTGCCCGGCGTGAACGCGAGGCTGTAACCGACCACCGTCCACAGGACCGTGATGAGCGCCGTGATCGCGAAACTCTGCATCACGGTCGCGAGCACGTTCTTCTTGCGGACCATGCCGCCGTAGAACAGCGCGAGGCCCGGGATCGTCATGAACAGCACGAGGGCGGTCGACGTCAGCATCCACGCGGTGTCGCCCGAGTTGATCTTCGACGAATCGACCGAGAACGGCGCGGTCGGTGCGGCAGGTGCAGCGGCCGCCGAAGCCGGTGCGGCCGCGGATGCGGCGGCGGAGGCCGGCGCGGCAGGTGCCGAAGCGGCCGGCGCGGACGCGGCGGCGGCGGGGGCCGACGTGTCGGAAGCGGCGGCGGCCGATGCGGCGGCGGGGGCCGACGACGCGTCGTCGGCCATCGCGGCGCCGATGCCGCCCGCAAGCAGCGAGCCGGCCATCAACAGGGACATCAGGATTTTGCGCATCTTGGTTTTCCTCTTATCGCTCGTGTCTCTTATTACAGGGCGTCAGCGCCCGTCTCCCCAGTACGGATCCGAATCACCTGCTCGATCGACGTGACGAAGATCTTGCCGTCGCCGATCTTCCCCGTCCGCGCCGCGCGCTCGATCGCCTCGACGGCCTGGTCGACGAGGTCGTCCGATACCGCGGCCTCGATCTTCATCTTAGGAAGGAAATCGACGACATACTCGGCACCCCGGTACAGCTCGGTGTGCCCCTTCTGGCGGCCGAACCCCTTGACCTCCGTCACCGTGATGCCCGAGACGCCGAGCGCCGAGAGCGCCTCGCGCGTCTCATCGAGCTTGAACGGCTTGATGATTGCGGTAATCAGTTTCATGAAGTCCTCTCGCTATGGTAGTTGTCCCATCACTGCTGCAATGTGTAGCGGAACATCTACAGCAACTCGCATGCCATGTCGGCTCATGCAGGTCTCGACAGGCTTTCAGGCAGATTTCCGCCATCGACGCACGCTTGCGCGAACGCAAGCGCGCCTTGGCCGAACGGCCAACGCGGGCCCGGTTTGCTGGCGCGCTGAAAGGAAGGTTGCTAGAGTGCACGCACGTCCGGCGCACGGCGAACGCGGCTTCTCGCGGTCGAATGCCCGGAAAACGGGCCTGCGAGCGCACCAATTTCGGTCATGCGCAATTCGTAGGCACGACCGCAACGGCAATTGCACAAATTTTGTGCATCTGGAAGGGGAACACCATGAAGCAACCCAGCGACGTTTTCAACGACCTGCAATCGCGCATCGGCGATCTGCTGAAAAACTCGCCGGCCAAGGACGTCGAGCGCAACGTGAAGGCAATGCTCACGCAAGGCTTCTCGAAGCTCGATCTCGTCACCCGCGAGGAATTCGACACGCAGGCGCAAGTGCTCGCGCGCACCCGCGCGCGGCTCGAGGAGCTCGAAAAGCGCGTCGCCGAGCTCGAACAGAAACTGGCCGACGTCCAATCGTGACGGCCGCCGCCGCTCGCATTCGCTGAGCGGTTCACCCCTGCAGCTCGCGCCACGCCGGCAAGCGCGCATCGAAACCATTCTCCGGACACCACGGGCGACGCAATTCGCGCCGCCCGGTCCGGTCCACGCGGAGTCGAATCATGTCGCTTGCCGTGGTGCGCAGCCGCGCGCCCGCTGCCGGCCGCGCGCCGGAAGTCACCGTCGAAGTCCACCTCGCCAACGGGTTGCCGTCGTTCTCGATCGTCGGCCTGCCCGATCTCGAAGTCCGCGAAAGCCGCGAGCGCGTGCGCGCCGCGCTGCAGAACTGCGGCTTCGAATTCCCAGTGCGGCGGATCACCGTCAACCTCGCCCCCGCCGACCTGCCGAAGGAGTCCGGACGCTTCGATCTGCCGATCGCGCTCGGCATCCTCGCGGCAAGCGGCCAGCTTCCGGCGAACGCGCTCGACGGCCGCGAGTTCGCGGGCGAGCTGTCGTTGACAGGCGCGCTGCGGCCGATGCGCGGCGCGTTCGCGATGGCGTGCGGCGCCGCGCGCGGGCAGCAGGCGGACGAAAGCGGCTCGGCCGAGTCCGCGCCTTTGCCCGCCGCCGCACCCGAGCTCTATCTGCCGCTGCCGAGCGCAGGCGAAGCGGCGCTCGTGCCGGGCGTGACCGTGTACGGCGCGGCCGACCTGCCCGCGTTGTGCGCGCATCTCGCCGACGCGCCGGACGGGCGGCTCGCGCCGGTCGCTGCGCCCCGCCTCGACGATCTGCCCGCCACGTCCGCGCCCGACCTCGCCGACGTGATCGGCCAGACGGGCGCGAAGCGCGCGCTCGAAGTCGCGGCGGCGGGCGGCCATCACATGCTGATGATCGGGCCGCCGGGCGCGGGCAAGTCGATGCTCGCCGCGCGCCTGCCGGGCCTCTTGCCGCCGCTCACCGACGACGAGGCGCTGACGTCGGCCGCGATCCTGTCGTCGAGCCGCGCGGGCTTCGCGCCCGCTCAATGGCGGCGGCGACCGTTTCGCGCGCCGCATCACTCGTCGAGCTCGGCCGCGCTCGTCGGCGGCCGCAATCCGCCGCAGCCCGGCGAAATCACGCTTGCGCACTTCGGCGTGCTGTTTCTCGACGAACTGCCCGAATTCGACCGGCACGTGCTCGAGACGCTACGCGAGCCGCTCGAAGCGGGCCGCATCACGATCTCGCGCGCCGCGCTGCAAGCCGATTTCCCGGCCGCGTGCCAGTTGATCGCCGCGATGAATCCGTGCCCGTGCGGCTGGCGCGGCGATCCCGGCGGCCGCTGCCGCTGCTCGCCCGACGTCGCCGCGCGCTATCTGCGCAAGCTGTCCGGGCCGCTCCTCGACCGGATCGACATCCAGATCGAGATCCCGGCGCTCACACCCGCCGAACTCGCCGAACGGCCGGCAACGGCGGGCGAATCGAGCGCGGCCGTCGCCGAACGCGTCGCCCGTGCGCGCGAGCGGCAATTCGCACGGCAACGCAAGACGAACCACATGCTGACGGGCCGCGAAACCGACGCGCTCTGCCGCCCGGACGGCATGGGCGAAGCATTGTTGCGCGAGGCGGGCGAGCGGTTTCGCTGGTCGGCGCGCGCGTACTACCGGGTGCTGAAGGTCACGCGGACGATCGCGGATCTGGCGGGCGACGACGCGCCGAGCGCGGGGCAGATCGCCGAGGCGATCCGTTATCGGCGGGTGTTTTCGCCGGTCTGAATGGGAGCCGATTGCGGGCCCTTGCGCCTGATCCGGCCGACGAGCGGGAAGATGCAAAGAAAGCGTCGCGCAGCGTGGTGCGACGAAGTGCGAGGCGGGGCGCGCGTCGAATCATCGGCTTGTCGTCGAAGCCTTGCGCCGACGCGCCATCGGCAATGTTCGCCGGCAATCACCGTTCAGGATAAGGGCGAAGGCGGCCGACGCGGCCGGCCACCAGCTTGAATGATGATTCGAGCGGGATGACAGATAGGTCGAAGCGCGCCGCGCCCCGATCCCGAACGGCGACACGCGTCTATGCAGCGAGCGCCGCGTCGCGGCAAGCGGCGCGATACCGATCGTGCCGCGCAGGAGCGCCCGACGCTCGCGATACGCAAATGGTGTGTCATCGGCCGCCCGCTTCACGCGATTCCAGCAGCAGATATTCGCCATCGCCGGACACGCCCGAGCCGATCTCAACGAACCGATGCGCGCGGTAGAACGCTAGCGCCCGGTCGTTCAGCGTCAGACACTTGAGTCGATAACGCGCGGCGGGCCAGCCGGGCAGCGCACGCAGCAACGCGCTGCCGATTCCTTCACGCAAGCGCGATCCTGCGACGTACAGGTGATGGATGAAGCGCTCCGGCCCCCACACCGAG
Organism: Burkholderia sp. ABCPW 14; assembly: GCF_001523835.1. Classification (NCBI taxonomy): domain Bacteria; kingdom Pseudomonadati; phylum Pseudomonadota; class Betaproteobacteria; order Burkholderiales; family Burkholderiaceae; genus Burkholderia; species Burkholderia sp. ABCPW 14. Next base: position 152,090 of record NZ_LOVS01000009.1, read on the forward strand.
ATGAAGCCGACGATGCCCGAACCCGCCGCTTCGGCGACGAGCAGCGATTCGCCTCGCGTGTGTTCGTCGAAATCGTCCAGCGCGAAACCATCGGCTGACAGCCAGTCGAACGTGTCGCGGCGAGTTTGCAGAAAGATTCGGCGCAACGCCGGCCGGTCGTCGGCAGCGGCAGTGCGAACGGTGATCGTCATGATCGTTTTACCCGGGTACGGTGGAGAACGAAGACAATGGGCGGCACGCAGGTCTCGCCGTCGGCGACGAAACGATCGACGCGCCCGCCCGGCCGACGGTTGCGACACGCCGCGCGGCGAGCGCCTGACGCAAACGCGCGAACGCGGTCCGATGCCGTTTCTCGATCGTTGCCTGCTGCAACGCGATCCGGGCGCGGACGCCGCGGACTCGTGACGTGCAACGCGCGATGCGCAACGGCGGACGTCGATAACGCAATGAAGCGCTACAACCGCGAAACGAAGGCGGCAGGCGAATCGTAATATAGTAGGGACAATAACGCCGCACATTTTCCATGGCGTCATCGTCCCGCGCGCCGAGCGCCTGTTGCGGCGTCGGACCGTCCAAGATTTGCCTTCCCCGACTGGAGCGAACGCGCATGGCCTTGCTGCCCGGCACCCTCACCATTCCCGACAGGCGCGAACACGCGCGGCACCGGCTGCTGATGTTCCATCACGCGTGCGGCTCCGCGACGAACTACTACAAATGGGCGACCGGGTTTCCGGCGCATATCGAGGTCTGGCTCGTCGAGCTGCCGGGCCGCGGCAGGAATCTCAACCGCCCCGCGATCGACGCGCTGCCGCAATTGCGCGACTACCTGCGCGAGCTCGCTCCCGAGCTCCCTTCCGACTACGCGATCTTCGGCCACAGCATGGGCGCGCTCGTCGCGTATTGCTTCGCGCACGACATGACGCAGCTCGGACGTCCGCCGCGCTGGCTCGGCGTGTCGGGCGCCGACTCACCGTTCGCGGCATCGCGGCGCCGCGCGTTTCCGGTTCATCAGCGCGCCGACGCGGCGATTGTCGACTACCTCGCGTCGCTCGGCGGCACGCCGCCTGAGGTCTTCGCACACGACGAACTGCGAACGATGCTGCTGACGCTCGCAAAGGCCGACTTCCGGATCGTCGAGGCATTCTTCCCGCTCGCATCGCCGACGCCGCTGCCCGTTCCCGTCACGGTCTTCGCGGGCCGGCAGGATGCGGTGCTGTCCCCGGAAGGGCTGAGTGACTGGCAGCGCGCGTCGACGCGGCCGATCGAGCTCCGGGCGTTCGACGGCGGGCATTTCTACCTGCTTGACGACCTGTCCGCGGTCCATGACGCCGTGGACGCCGCGCTCGCTCAGCATGAGCGGCCGCGCGGCGGAAATGCCGAGCGGCCGCTGGCGAACGGCGCGACGGATAACGATGTCTTCGATGGAGCGCCTTGCGTCAGATAGCCGCGCGATTTGGCGCTTGCGCGCAGTCGGCGCGGACGCCGATCGCCCGACGACGCCCCAGCGCTTTGCGCTCGTTCGGCCGGCACGAAAGCGCTTCGTCCACCGGGGTCTTCGGCACCCATGCGCAAGCGCACGCCGTGGCGGCCAACCTGCCCGCCCAACAAACGGGCGACTCCCGGAAAACTCGCACCACGGAACCGCCGGAAAGCCTCGAGAAAACCGCGCCGCACCGTCGGAAGCCACGCTCCACTGGGCATCCGGGCTTGCCTCTCGCCGCCCGAACGGCAAATAAATGGCTGTCAAGACTTGACTTATGCACAATTAGGCGAATCCGACCCAACTTTCGCACGTCCCAGCCAATACTTGAAACCTATTTTGCAAGTCATTGATTTTAATTATTTTTTGCAGGTGCAAAGATTCGAGGCAATTTAACTGAAGGGCCCTCTGGCGGGACTTTGCAGAAGGCCCGGCAAAGTTTTCAACAAAGTTATCCACAGTCTCTGTGGATAGTCGAAAAAAACCCGCAAAATCCGACGATTAGCGCCCTTTCTTGCGAAGGAACTTTCAGTTCGGAATCGGCTCTTAGGCGTTCCGCATGGCTCGATCAGTCGAGTTTCAACGAGCCGAAAAATTGTTCGAGCGGCTCGGCGGCGAGCGGCGCGTCGGAGATCACGATGATTTCGTACACGTGCCGGCCGTGCGCGACGAGCCGCGCGATCACCGTCTTCGACGCGCCCGCGTCGGATGAGACCGATTCCCGCGCCGCACCGGACGCCCCGCCCGACGCGCCACCAGGCGCCCCGCTCATCCGCAACTCGACGCCCGCCGTCAGGCCGCCCGCCGCGAGCGGCACGAGCACCGCCTGCTCGGCCGGCTGCGCACGCAGGTTGCGCGCCAAACCGGTGCGCAGATAGTCGAGCACCGCGTGCCGGGTCGCGTCGCGGTCGTCGGGCAGCATGACCGTGCCGACGGCGAACACCGCACCCCCGACGTGCGCCGCCTGCATCCGCATCTTCATCGGTACGCCGCCGATCGCGACCGGGTGCTCTTCGACGGTCGGCTTTGCCGGCAGGTCGATCGTGTAGCCGGCGTCGTTGTGCAGCGTGCGCCAGTCGTAAGCGGGCGAGCAGGCGGCAAGCGACGCGAGCGCGCCGAACACGACGGCGGCGCGGCGCGCACGGGCGGCGAAAGATGCGACGAACGCGCGCAACGGCTCCAACAGACGGAGCGAAGCCGACCGGCCCAATGGCTCCACCGGCCCACGTGAACCAACGAGGCCGAGCCGGCCGACCAGACGAAGCAAACGAAGCGGACGCGCGTAGCGAAAACCGGCACGAATCATGAAAGGAACGGGTTGCAATGGACGGTAAACGAAGCCGCATTATCGCCGGTCGGCGCGTCCGCGCGGCGCCGGTGCGCGCGCCCGATTGACGGTACAATGAGCGCCGTTCGCACCGCTTGGGCGCGCCGCCCGTGTGGCGTCGCCCGCATTCCAGAGGTTCAGCAGATGAGTCCCGCTCCCGCCCCCACCGGCCGCCGCGCCGGCCCGTTGCGCTACGTGGCGATCGCCGTCGCCGCCGTCGCGATCGCCCTCGCCGGCTATTTCGCGTTCAACGGCAAGTCGAGCGCGCCCGAAGCGACGTTCACGCTCTTGTCCGGCCAGAAGATCTCGACCGGCGCCGATCTGAAGGGCAAGGTCTACCTCGTCAACTTCTGGGCGACGAGCTGCGCGACCTGCATGCAGGAAATGCCGCAGATGGTCGACACGTACAACCGCTTCAAGGGCCAGGGGCTCGAGTTCGTCGCGGTCGCGATGAACTACGATCCGCCGATGTACGTCGCGAACTACGCGCAGACCCGCCAGTTGCCGTTCAAGGTCGCGCTCGACGACGGCAGCGTCGCGAAGCAGTTCGGCAACGTCCAGCTCACGCCGACGACGTTCGTGATCGGCAAGGACGGCAAGATCCTGAAGCGCTATGTCGGCGCGCCGCAGTTCGCGGAGCTCGACCAACTGCTGCAGAAAGCGCTCGGCACGAGCGCGTAAGCCTTCCGGCCGCGCCGCACGGCGCGCCGCCTCCCTCCGACGGATCGCGCGAGACGGGTCACGCCCGCTTCAGCGGTCCGTTTCTCCTTTCGCCGACAGCCCGTAGCGCTTCATCTTCTCGTAGAGCGTCGCCTTGCCGACGTGCAGCTTGTCGGCCGTCGTGGCGACCGCGCCGCCCGTGCGATTCAGCGTCTCTGCGATCACCGCGCGCTCGAATTGCTCGACGCGCTCCTTGAGCGACTGCTCGGCGTCCTGTTCCGCGTCCGCGTCTGCCCCTGCGTCGCCAATAATGCCTTCCGTCACGCCGAGCACGAAGCGGTCGGCCGCGTTGCGCAGCTCGCGCACGTTGCCCGGCCAATCGCGCTGCATCAGGCTCGCGCGCTGGCGATCGGTGAGAAGCGGCGCGGGGCGCCCGTAGCGAACGGCCGCATCGAGCATGAAATGCTCGAAGAGCGGCACGATGTCTTCGCGACGCTCGGCGAGCGGCGGCAGCGCGATCGTCACGACGTTCAGCCGGTACAGCAGATCGCGCCGGAACGTGCCGGCCGCGACGTGCTCGCTCATGTCGCCCTTCGCCGCCGCGACCACGCGGCAGTTCACGCGGATCGGCTGGTTCGAGCCGAGCCGCTCGAGCACGCCGTCCTGCAGCACGCGCAGCAGCTTCACCTGCAGCGCAAGCGGCATGCTCTCGATTTCGTCGAGGAACAGCGTGCCGCCCGACGCGTACTCGAGCTTGCCGATGCGACGTTTTGCCGCGCCGGTAAACGCGCCCGGCTCGTAGCCGAACATTTCGGATTCGAACATCGGCTCCGGCAGCGCGCCGCAGTTGACCGCGATGAACGGCTTGTCGCGGCGCGGCGACAGCTCGTGCAGGCTGCGCGCGATCAGCTCCTTGCCCGCGCCGGTGTCGCCGTTGATGAGGACCGACGCGTCGGTCGGCGCGACGTTCGCGATCAGCCGCCGGACCTGCTCGATCGCGGGGCTTCTGCCGATGATCCGCGGTGCGACGACGCCCTGCCCCGCGAGCTCGCGCCGCAGCGCGTGGTTCTCGAGCACGAGCGCGCGCCGCTCGAGCGCGCGCCGCACCGTCTCGGTCAGGCGCTCGGCCGCGAACGGCTTCTCGATGAAATCGTATGCGCCGTCGCGCATCGCCTGCACGGCCATCGAGATGTCGCCGTGCCCGGTGACGAGCACGACGGGGACGTCGGGCGTGCGTTCGCGGCACTGCGCGAGCAGGTCGAGCCCGCTCGCGCCGGGCAGGCGGATGTCGGACACGATCACGCCGGCCGCATCGCCGACGATCGCCTTCTCGGCCGCCTCGACCGAACCGAACCCGACGACGTCGAAGCCCGCGAGTTGCAGGCTCTGCACGCTCGCGCGGCGCACGAGTTCGTCGTCTTCGATGTAGATCACTTGCAGGCGGTTCGCCATCTTCTGTCACCCAATGATGCTGTGCGGGCCGAGCGCGGACGCGCGTTCAGCTCGCGGCGGAAGTGTCCGGATGATGCGTGCGCGCGCGGCGCAGCGTCAAGACGAACTCCGCGCCGCCCGCCGGCGCGTTGCGCGCGGTGAGCGAGCCGCCGGCGTCGCGCGCGATCGACGACGAGATCGCGAGGCCGAGCCCGAGCCCGCGCCCCATTTCCTTCGTCGTGAAGAACGGCTCGAACAGACGCGCGAGCGATTCCGGCGGAATCCCCGGCCCATTGTCGCGCACGGCGATCGACAGCGTCGCGGCCGTCGCGTCGATGGTCACGTCGATGCGCGGCGCGGCGACCGCCGCAACCGCGTCGAGCGCGTTGCCGAGCAGGTTGATGAGCACCTGCTCGAGCCGCAGATCCTCGCAGCGCGCGACGAGCGGCACAAAGTCGAGCGACGGATCGAAGCGCACGGTTTCGACGGGATCGCGCGTCTCGTCGCGCAGCGTGAGCCCGAGCTCGACGCCCTTCATGCGCGCCTTCAGCAGCGCGAGCACGTTGCGCAGCGCGCGCGCGACATGCGCCTGCTCGTTGCGCGGCTTCGCGCGCCCGACGAACAGCTTCAACTGATTGGTGATCTTGCCCATCCGCTCGGTGAGCGCCGCGATCGCCTCGAGATTCTCGCGCGCGGCCGCCTGGTCGCCGCGGTCGAGCAGCACGCGCGTGTTGTCGGAGAAGCTGCGCAGCGCGGCGAGCGGCTGGTTCAGCTCGTGCGTGATGCCGGCCGCCATCTGGCCGAGCGCGGCGAGCTTGCTCGCCTGGACGAGCTCGTCGTGCGCGGCGCGCAGCTCCTGCTCCGCGCGGATCCGTTCGCCGACCTCCTTCTTGAGCCGCGCATTCGCCTGCGACAGATCGGCCGTGCGCTCCTCGACGCGCCGGTTCAGCTCCGCATACGCGCTTTGCAGCAGCACGCGGCTGCGGAGCATCTCCTTCACGCGCGCGCGCCGCGTGCGCCAGTAGAAGCCGAGCAGGCTGAGCGACACGAAGCCGAACGCGGTGACGATCGTCGCGTTGCGCGCGTCGGTGTCGACGGGCTCGATCCGCGCGAGCGTGACGAGCTGCCAGTCGGGCTCGCCGAGCAGGCGGCGCGTCGCGAGATAGCGCGGCGCGCGCCGCCCCGCGCCCATCCGGACGATCTGCGCGTCCGGGCCGAGCACGCGCTCGACGCGCAGCGGAAGCGGCGTCACCGGATATTGCGCGTATTGGCGCGTCTCGTGGATCGACGTCGCGATCGGCCCCGGCAGCGGCCTGAGCGTGTGGTACTTCCACTCGGGCACCGACGACAGGAAGATGACGCCGTGGTCGTCGGCGACGATGAGCGGCTCCGACGCGTCCGCGCCCTGGAACCATTCGAGATTGAGCTTCACGACCGCGACGCCGATGATCTTGCCGTCGCGCCGCACGGGCTGCGAGATGTAGTAGCCGGGATCGCGCGAGATCGTGCCGATCCCGAAGAAGCGGCCGGTGCCGCCCTTCACCGCGTCGATGAAATACGGACGAAACTGGTAGCCGATGCCGGTGAAGCTGTCCGGCCCGCGCCAGTTGCTGGCCGCGACGCACAGCCCGTCCGCCGTGATCACGTAGGTCGCCGTCGCGTGCGCGTGGCGGTTCATGTCCTCGAGGTACAGGTTCGCGCGATTCACACGGCGGCGATTGCCGGGCGCGGCGAGAACGTCTTGCACGAACGGGTGGCCGCCCAGCAGGTACGGCAGCGATTCGTAGCGGTCTAGCGTGCTTTTCAGCGCGTTGGCGGTGCGGTCGACGCGCGCCGCCGCGCTGTTCCGCAGATCGGCGACGCCCCGCTGCCACGTGATGGTCCACGTGAGCGCGCAGGCCGCCGCGAGCATCGCGGCGAGCGCGAGAAGGACGAACAGACGGCGCTTCACGGTGACGGCTTCCGGACTGTATGGATCGTCTATTGTGGCATAGCCCCCGCTCGGAAAGACCGCGGGGCCGAACGGAGCGCGCCTCGACGCGCCCGGTTCGGCCCCGCCCGGCGCGGGCGCCGCTGCGCGCCCCGCCGTGTTTCCGCTCATCGTCAGACCCGGGCGGCTTCGCCCGCTGCGACTTCGCCGCCGCCCGTGAGCGCGGCGCGCAGCTTCTTGCGATCGAGCTCCTTCTCCCATGCGGAGACGACGACCGTCGCGACGCCGTTGCCGACGATGTTGGTCAGCGCACGGCACTCGCTCATGAAGCGGTCGATGCCGAGAATCAGCACCATGCCGGAGAGCGGAATGGTCGGCACGACGGCGAGCGTCGCGGCGAGCGTGATGAAGCCCGCGCCCGTCACGCCGCTCGCGCCCTTCGACGTCAGCATCGCGACCGCGAGCAGCGTGAGCTGCTGCATCCACGTGAGCTCGATGTTGGTTGCCTGCGCGATGAACAGCACGGCCATCGTCATGTAGATGTTGGTGCCGTCGAGGTTGAACGAATAGCCGGTCGGCACGACGAGGCCGACGACCGAGCGCGAGCAGCCGGCCTTCTCGAGCTTCTCCATCAGTTGAGGCAGCGCCGCTTCCGACGAACTCGTGCCAAGCACGATCAGGAGCTCTTCCTTGATGTAGCCGACGAAGCGGATGATCGAGAAGCCCGTGAAGCGCGCGATCGCGCCGAGCACGACGAGCACGAACACGATCGACGTCAGGTAGAACGTGCCGATCAGCTTGAGCAGCGGCACGAGCGAGCCCACGCCGTACTTGCCGATGGTGAACGCCATCGCGCCGAACGCGCCGATCGGCGCGAGCTTCGTGACGATGTGCACGATGCCGAACAGCACGCGCGTGATGCCGTCGATGAAATCCGTGACGACCTTGCCGCGATCGCCGAGATGCGCGAGCACGCTGCCGAACAGCAGCGCGATCAGCAGGATCTGCAGGATCTCGCCTTGCGCGAACGCGTCGATCATCGTGTTCGGGATGATGTGCATCAGGAAGTCGACGGTCGACTGGCCGTGCGCCTTCGCCGCGTACGACGCGACTTCCTTGCCGTTCAGCGTCGCCGGATCGATGTTGAAGCCGACGCCCGGACGCAGGATGTGCGTCGCCGCGAGACCGAGCACAAGCGCGAACGTCGACACGATCTCAAAATAGAGGAGCGCCTTGCCGCCGACGCGTCCCACCTTCTTCATGTCCTGCATGCCGGCGATGCCCGTCACGACGGTACAGAAGATGATCGGGCCGATCACCATCTTGATCAGCTTGATGAAGCCGTCGCCGAGCGGTTTCATGTCGACGGCGAGCGACGGATAGTAATGACCGAGGATCACGCCGACGACGATGGCGAAGATCACCTGCACGTAGAGGACTTTATAGAACGGTTTCTTCACGATGGTTCCAGAGAAGAGAGAAGATGAGTCGAAGCAGGCCGGCGTCACGCGCGCGGACGAAAGCCAGGGGAGCCACTCGCCCGCGCGGCTGTCGTGCCGCAACAAGCGATGGCCTCAGTGGATCCGAGGGAGGTGGATTGAGTGGGTCATCGAATGTCTCCTTGCTGTAATAGTTAGGCCGAAGCGGCCTTGGGCGTTTACTTTGCAAGGTCGATGCCAGCTGCTCGATCAGGCCCAGCCTGTTGATTTCTCTGGATTTTCCTAATCAAGACCGGCGCACGCATTCCGGTTTTCCGGAAATCCGGAATGCGGCCGTCCGGATCGCCGGACGGATCGCGCCTTTCGTCCGATGTTTCCGTGCCGAACCGCCTGCTCGGCAAGCACATGCGGCGCCGGTGCGACGAGCAGGATGAAACCGTGGTACGTCGCGATCATCCGCGCCGTTGGCGCGAAGCTGAAGCCGCGCCGCGCGGGCGCCGTGCTCATACGACGCGGTCGGCCCGCAATTGCGCGATCTCGCGCTCGGACATCCCGAGCCAGCCGCCGAGCACGTTCGCGGTATCCGCGCCGAGCACGGGCGGCGCGCCGCGCACGGGCAGGCGCTCGCCGTCGAAGCGGTACGGCGGCGCGAGCACATCGACCTCGCCCGCGACCGGATGCGGCCGCCGCGTGACGAGCCCGGCCGCCTGCGCGCGCTCGGACGTGAGCGCCTCGCGCAGGCCGAGCACTTCGCCGCACGGAATGCCGGCCTCCGCGAGCGCCGCGAGCAGCGCCGCGCGCGTCCGCGCGCCAAGCTCGCGGCGAATCTCCGGCAACAGCTCGGCGCGATTCGCGGAGCGCGCGATGTTCGTCGCGAAGCGCGCGTCGGCCGCGAGCGCCGGCCGGCCGATCACGCCGCAAAAGCGCGCGAACTGCGGGTTGTTGCCGACCGTGATCACGATCGGGCCGTCCGACGCGTCGAATACGCCGTACGGAACGATCGACGGATGCGCGTTGCCGTAGCGCGGCGGGTCTTCGCCCATCAGCAGCGCCTCGAGCCCGTAGTACGACGTGACCATCAGCCCGCAATCGAAGAGCGCCATCTCGATGCGCCGCCCGCGGCCCGTCGCTTGCCGCTCGTAGAGCGCGGCGAGGATCGCCTGCGCCGAATACATGCCGGTGAAGAGGTCCGCCACCGCGACGCCGAACTTGAGCGGCGGCTGCCCGGCGTCGCCGTTCAGCGCCATCAGGCCGGCCTCGCCCTGCACGACGAGGTCGTAGCCCGGCCGGCTCGCTTCGGGCCCCGAGCGGTCGTAGCCGGAAATCGCGCAATGGACGAGCAGCGGATTCAGCGCGGCGAGCGCGTCGTAGCCGAGGCCGAGCTTCTCCGCGCCGCCCGCCTTGAAGTTGTGCACGAGGACGTCCGCCTGCGCGGCGAGCGCGCGCGCGACGCGCTGCCCCGCCGCCGCCTGCAGATCGACGCAGATCGAGCGCTTGCTGCGGTTCACGCTGTTGAAGTAGGTCGTCTCGGTATCGCCGACGCGCATGCCCCAGTCGCGCGTGTCGTCGCCGCGCTGCGGATGCTCGACCTTGATCACTTCCGCGCCGAGATCCGCGAGCACCATCGCGCACCACGGTCCCGCGAGCACCCGCGAGAAGTCGAGCACCTTGACGCCCGCGAGCGGCTGCGCACCTCGTTCGTTGCGCATCTTCGTCTCCTCCGTCCGTTCGCGGTTCATTGCTTCGACAGCGCGATGTAGCGCGCGAGATGATGATCTTCGTCGCCGAGCTGGTGATCGATCATCACGAGCCGCTTCGCATAGTGCGACAGCGGCAGCTCCCACGTCATCCCGATCCCGCCGTGCAACTGGATGCTCTCCTCGGCAACCAGCGTGCCGATCCGGCCGACGCTGTACTTCGCCGCGGCAAGCGCCCGCTCGCGCGCGACGCGCGGCGCGTCGAGCTGCGCGGCGGCGTTGATCACGGCGGAGCGCGCCTGCTCGATTTCGAGCAGCACGTCCGCCATCCGGTGCTGCAGCGCCTGGAAGCCGCCGATCGGCACGCCGAACTGCTTGCGCGTGCGCAGGTAGTCGAGCGTGTGCGCCTTCGCGACGTCCATCGCGCCGAGCGCTTCCGCCGCGAGCGCGAGCAGGCCGAAGCCGATCGCGCGCTCGATCGCGTCGGCCGCCTCGCCCGGCGCGCCGAGCAGCGCGGCGTGGGCGAGCGTCACGCGCTCGAAGCGCACGTCGGCCGCCCGACCGCCGTCGATCTTCCGATAGCCGCGCACCGACACGCCCGGCGCCGACTTCGGCACGACGAAGAGCGACAGGCCCGCCGCGTCGTCGTCGCCGCCCGCGGTGCGTGCGCTGACGACGTAGAACGTCGCGTGCTCGCCGCAGTCGACGACGGCCTTCGTTCCGTCGAGCACCCAGTGATCGCCTTCGCGCATCGCGCACGTGCGCACCGTGTGCAACTCGTGGTGCGTGTCGGGTTCCGCGTGCGCGAACGCGCCGATCGCGCGGCCTTCGATCAGCTCCGCGACGAGCGCGCGATGCGCGTCGCCGCCCGCGTCGGCGAGCGCGCGCCCGGCCATCAGCGCGCCCGCGAACGGCTCGACGACGAGCCCGCGCCCGAGGCATTCGAATACGAGCGCGATGTCGAAGCCCGCGCCGCCGAAGCCGCCGCAGTCCTCGGGAAACAGCGCGCCGATCGCGCCGAGTTCGGCGAAGCGCCGCCACATGTCGTCGCTAAAGCCTGCGTCCGACAGCGCGACCCTGTCGCGCACGGCAAACGGATATTGCTCGGCGACGAAGCGATTCAGGCTGTCCGCCAGCATCCGGCGGTCTTCGGTATGTCGAAAGTCCATCGTGTTCTCCTGTCGACCAGAGTTGGCGCTTTAGCGCTTACTCTGGTCCCATGCATCGCTGTCGACCAGAGTTGGCGCTTTAGCGCTTACTCTGGTCCCATGCACCGCTGTCGACCAGAGTTGGCGCTTTAGCGCTTACTCTGGTCCCATGCACCGCTGTCGACCAGAGTTGGCGCTTTAGCGCATACTCTGGTCCCATGCACCGCTGTCGACCAGAGTTGGCGCTTTAGCGCTTATGTCGACCGGAGTCAGTGCTTCAGCATCGACTCCGGTCCCACGCTTCGCGCTCTGGTCCCCCGCAAAACCTACAGCCCGAGGATCATCTTCGAGATGATGTTCTTCTGAATTTCGTTCGAGCCGCCGAAGATCGACAGCTTGCGATTGTTGAAGTACTGCGTCGCCGCGCTCGCCGCTTCGGGCAGGCCGCCGAGCGGTTCGCCGTCGTGGCCGGCGTCGAGCGCTTCGTCGACGAACGGCTGCGCGTACGGCCCCATCGCGCGCCGCATCAGCGACGAGATCTCCTGGCGGATCTGCGTGCCGCGAATCTTCAGCATCGAGCTCTCGGCGCCCGGCGCGCCGCCGCCCGCGACCGCCGCGAGCACGCGCAGATTCGTCGTCTTCATGTTGTCGAGCTCGATCTCGACGCGCGCGACACGCGCGGCGAAGAGCGGATCGTCGGCGAGCGGCCGGCCGTTCTTCTTCACCTTCGCCGCGACCGCGCGCAGCCTCTCGAGCGCCGCAACCGAGAAGCCGACGCCCGCGATGTTCGTGCGCTCGTACGTGAGCAGGTATTTCGCGAAGGTCCAGCCGCGGTTCTCTTCGCCGACCAGGTTCTCGACGGGCACGCGCACGTCGGTGAAGAACACCTCGTTCACTTCATGCTCGCCGTCGAGCGTGACGATCGGGCGGACTTCGACGCCCGGCGAATTCATGTCGACGAGCAGGAAGCTGATGCCTTCCTGCTTGCGCACGTCGGTCGCGGTGCGCACGAGGCAGAAGATCATGTTCGCGTAGTGGCCGAGCGTCGTCCACGTCTTCTGGCCGTTGACGACGTAGTGATCGCCGTCGCGCACCGCGCTCGTTTTCACCGACGCGAGATCCGAGCCCGCGCCCGGCTCCGAGTAGCCCTGGCACCACCAGTCGGTGCCGTCGAGGATGCGCGGCAGCCAGCGGCGCTTCTGCGCTTCGCTGCCGTACTTGATCAGCACCGGGCCGAGCATGTTCACGCCGAACGGCACGATGCGCGGCGCGCCCGCGAGCGCGCACTCGTTGTCGAACAGGAACTTCTGCGCGACGCTCCAGCCGGAGCCGCCCCACTCGCGCGGCCAGTGGCTCGCGAGCCAGCCCTGTTCGTCGAGGATCGCGTGCCATTCGCGCATGTCCTCGCGCGTGAGCCGCAAGCCGCCCTTCACCTTGCGCGCGATGCGCGGCGGCAGCTTGTCGGCGAGAAAGCGCTGCACTTGCGCGCGGAACGCTTCCTCTTCTGCGGTGAAATTCAGATCCATGTGGCGTAGTTCTCGAATGCTTGAGGCAATTGAATTGACGGGCGATCGAACACGGCGTCAGTCGATGCGGTTCAGGCTCGCGAAGGTCTCGCCGCGCGCGACGAGATCGACGAGGAGCGGCGACGGCTTCCAGAAGACCGGGTCCTCGATCGCGAACGCACGGATGTCGGCGAGCACGTTCGCGAGGCCCACGGTGTCCGCGTAATGCATCGGGCCGCCGCGATAGCGCGGGAAGCCGTAGCCGTGCAGGAACACCGCGTCGACGTCGAGCGGGCGCAGCGCGATCTTCTCGTGAACGACGTTCGCGCCTTCGTTGATCATCGCGGCGAGATAGCGGCGCACGATTGCTTCGTCGGTGAACGCGCGCGGTGTCACGCCCTTCTGCGCGCGCGCGTCGGCGACGATCGCCTCCACTTCCGGATCCGGCGCGCCGACGCGCGCGCCGTCCGGATACAGGTAGTAGCCGCGGCCCGTCTTCTGGCCGAACCAGCCGCGCTCGCACAGGCGGTCCGGGATCTCGACGTAGCGCAGCCGCGGATCGCGCGTCGGCGCGCGGCGCTTGCGCGTCGCCCAGCCGATGTCGCCGCCCGCGAGGTCCACGACCTGGTACGGCCCCATCGGGAAGCCGAATTCGCGCACCGCGCGGTCGATCTGATACGGCGACGCGCCGTCTTCCATCATGTAGTCGGCGGCCGTCCGGTAGACGGCGAGCACGCGATTGCCGATGAAGCCGTCGCACACGCCCGCGCGCACCGGGATCTTCTTCAGCTTCTTCGCGAGCGCGAACGCGGTCGCAACGACGTCCGCGCTCACCTGCGCCGGCACGACCACTTCGAGCAGCTTCATGATGTTCGCGGGCGAGAAGAAGTGCAGGCCGATCACGTCGGATGCGCGCGCGACGCTCGCGGCGATTTCGTCGATGTCGAGATACGACGTGTTCGTCGCGAGCACGGCGCCCGGCTTGCAGACGCGCGCGAGCTCCGCGAACACGGCCTTCTTCACCGCCATGTCCTCGAACACCGCTTCGATCACGACGTCGGCCTGCGCGAGTGCGTCGTACGACGTGCAGCCCTTGAAGCGCGCGAGACGCGCGGCCTGCGCGGCGGGCGTCATCCGGCCCTTCGCGACAAGGCCCGCGTAGACCTTCTCGACATGCGCGCGGCCGCGTTGGAGCGATGCGTCGTCGCGCTCGATCATCGTCACCGGAAGGCCGGCGTCGAGCGCCGCGACCGCGATGCCCGCGCCCATCGTGCCGCCGCCGACGACGCCGATCCGCTCGATCGAGCGCGCCGCGCCGCGCCGCGTTTCCGGCGACTTCGCCGCTTCGCGCTCCGCGAAGAACGCATGAACGAGCCCCGCGCGCTGCGGGCTGTCGAGGCATTCGAGAAACAGCCTGCGCTCGGTGCGCAAGCCCTCGTCGATCGGTTGCGCGAGCGCCGCGGCGACCGCGTCGACGATCTTCGCCGGCGAGAACAGCCCGCGCGACTTCTTCGCGACGTCGGCGCGCGCCGCGTCGAGCGCCGCTTCGGCCGCCGCGCGATCGGCGAGCCCTTGCGCATCGCGCGTGCGGCGCACGGGCGCGCCCGCCGCGAGCAGTTCCTGCGCGTACGCGAGCCCTTCGGCGAGCGTGTCGTCGCTGTGCGCGAGCCGATCGACGAGGCCGAGCGTCAGCGCCTCCTCGGCCGACGCGTGCCGGCCGCTCAGCATCAGGTCGAGCGCGGCCTTCGCGCCGATCAGGCGCGGCGTGCGCTGCGTGCCGCCCGCGCCCGGCAGCAGGCCGAGCTGCACTTCCGGCAGGCCGAGCTTCGCGCCCGGCACGGCGATCCGGTAGTGCGCGGCGAGCGCGATCTCAAGGCCGCCGCCGAGCGTCGCGCCGTGCAGCGCGACGACGACGGGCTTGCCGCTCGTCTCGATCCGGTTGCACACGTCGGGCAAGAGCGGCGGCACGGGCGGCTTGCCGAATTCGCGGATGTCCGCGCCGGCGATGAAGTTGCGCCCGGCCCCGACGATCAGCACGGCGGCGAGCGCGGCGTCGGCGTCGGCCGCGTCGAGCGCGTCGACGAGACCGCGCCGCACGGCGGCGGACAGCGCGTTGACGGGCGGATGGTCGATCGTGACGACGAGCACCTTGTCGCGCCGCTCGCGCGTGACGGTGCCGGTTTCGTGGGATGCCTGCTGATTCATGTCTCTCGCTCCGTACGGAATGCGCGCCTTCGCTCCAACAGACAGGGCGCAGGGTTTGCCATGATTCTCGATTGATCTAGATTGATTGACAATTCCAGCTTTCTTTAACAACCTGTCAAGCCATATTTGACAAACACTTTGGACAAGCGGGCACGGCGATGGATCTGAATGCGCTCACGCTGCTCGTCGACATCCTCGACGCGGGCAACCTCAGCAAGGCGGCGCAGCGGCTCAAGATGAGCCGCGCGAACGTCAGCTACCGGCTCAACCAGCTGGAGAAGTCGATCGGGCTGCAGCTCGTGCGGCGCACGACTCGGCGCATCGAGCCGACCGAGATCGGGCTGCGGCTCTACGAGCACGGCCGGCGTATCCAGAACGAGCTGTTCGCCGCGCGCGAGGCGGTGACGACGCTCGGCCTGGACTTGCAGGGCCGCGTGCGACTGTCGGTGCCAAGCGGCTACGGGCAGCTCGTGATGTCGAACTGGCTGATCTCGTTCAAGCAGCGCTATCCGGGGATCGTGCTCGACGTCGTGTTCGAGAACCGCGTCGAGGATCTGATGCGCGACGAAGTCGACATCGCCGTGCGCGTGATGTCCGAGCCGCCGCAGAATCTCGTCGCGCGCGACATGGGCGCGGTGCGCTACGTCGCGTGCGCGTCGCCCGGCTTCGCCGCGACGCACGGGATGCCGACCGAGCTCGATCAGCTGTTCGACGCGCCCGTGATCACGGCGACGGTGGTCGGCCGGCAGTTGCGCGTCGCCGCGTATCTCGGCGACGAGCGGCACGAGGTGCTGCTCGAGCCGACGCTCATCTCCGAGAATTTCCTGTTCCTGCGCCAGTCGATCCTCGCCGGGCTCGGCGTCGGCATCGTGCCGGACTACGTCGTGCACGACGACGTGCGGCGCGGCGCCGTCGTCACGACGCTCGACGCGTACCGGCTCAGCATCTTCGGCACGCACATGTACATGCTGTACATGCCGAACCGGCATCACACGCGCGCGACTTCTACGTTCATCGAATTCGTGCTCGAAGAGGCGAGGAACGCGGGGCGCGGCCGATGACGCGCGGCGGCATCGGTTCGGCCGGGCGATGCCGGACAGCCGCGCCGATCGGGCGCACGCCGCCCCGGTCGATGGCCGACGGCGGCGTCAGTCTCTCATGCTCGCGCGGCGCATCGCGCGCCGATTGGATGTCGATCGCCGCAGCGACGCGCAGGGCGATGTCGATCGCGATGGCGCTGACAGGCTCGACACGCATCCCCTCGCGAGTCGGCGAAAGGTGCGCCGCATGGCGGTTCGACACGGACGACGGCATGCCGAAGACAAAGCCCGCGCGAGGCGGACGTCCGGAAACGAGCCGGACCCACCGGACATCGCCGCCGGGTTGGCGCCGCCGACCCGAGACGGCAGTCCGCGCGACGTTCGCACATACGCGTCTAAGGGTTTATTGTCGGATGACAAGCCGCTTCCGGCGCGGCGACAATAGCGCGCCCGCGCGGCGCCGCGCGGGCGCTGCCGCCGTGTGTCGTCGTCGCTGTCTTTCCTTCGTACCGAGGTGTTCATGACCGACCGGATCCGTCCGCGCTCGTCCAACCCGTGGGCAGGCGCGATCGCCGCCGCCCTGTTCGCCGTCACCGCCGGATGCGCGAACGCGCCCGGTTCGGGCGCGCCGAACGCCGCGGCTGCCGCATCGGCTTCCGCAGCCTCCGCGGCTTGCGCGACGCCGACGGCGGAACCGCAGGCCGCGCCCGCCGAGCTGTCGAGCTGGGTCGACAAGCCGGGCTGGACCTCGCAGCGCGACATGATCGCGGCCGCGCATCCGCTCGCCGCGCAAGCCGGCCAGGAGATGCTGAAGGCGGGCGGCACCGCGGTCGATGCGGCGATCGCCGCGCAAATGGTGCTGATGCTCGTCGAGCCGCAGGCGTCGGGGATCGGCGGCGGCGCGTTCCTGCTGCACGCGGACGGCAAGACGGTCGAAGCGTACGACGGCCGCGAGACCGCGCCCGCCGCCGCCACCGACCGCCTGTTCTACGGCGCCGACGGCAAGCCGCTGCCGCCGTCGGCGCTCGGCGCACGCGCGGTCGGCGTGCCGGGCGTGCTGCGAATGCTCGAGCTCGCGCATCGCGCGCACGGCAAGCTGCCGTGGCGGCGCCTGTTCCAGCCCGCGATCCGGCTCGCCGAGCAAGGCTTCCCGCTCGGCCCGCGACTCGCGGCGACGATCGCGAACGATCCGTCGCTGGCAAGCGATCCTGCCGCGCGCGCGTACTTCTACGACAAGAACGGCGCGCCGAAGCCGGCCGGCACGACGCTCAAGAATCCGCAACTCGCGGCGACGCTCAGGCTCGTCGCCGCGCACGGCGCGAACGCGCTCTATACCGGCGCGATCGCGCGCGACATCGTCGCGAAAGTCCGCCAGGCGCCGAATCCGGGCATGCTGAGCGTGCAGGATCTCGCGCAGTACCGCGCGAAGGTCCGCGAGTCGCTGTGCGCCGACTATCGCAAATGGACCGTGTGCGGGATGCCGCCGCCGTCGGCGGGCGGGCTCGTCGTCGCGCAGATGCTCGGCCTGCTCCAAGCGCAGCCGGACTGGCGGCAGATCGGCGCGCAAAAGCCGGTGCGCAACGCGACGGGCCTCGAGCCGACGCCGTTCGCCGCGCATCTGTTCAGCGAAGCGGGCCGCCTCGCGTACGCGGACCGCGCGCAGTACGTCGCCGATCCCGATTTCGTCGCGCCGCCGGGCGGCAGTTGGAAGAGCCTCGTCGAGCGGCGCTACGTCGCCGAGCGCGCGCGCCTGATCGGCGACACGACCGTCGGCAGCGCAAGCGCCGGCTCGCCGTCCGGCCTGCCGCCCGCGTCCGCCGCGGACCGCGGCGCGGAGCCGCCGTCGGCGTCGCAGATCACGGCCGTCGACCGCTACGGCAACGCGGTGTCGATGACGTCGACCCTCGACGACCGGTTCGGCTCTCGGCTGATGGTGCGCGGCTTCCTGCTCAACAGCCAGTTGCTCGACTTCTCGCCCGTGTCGACCGAGCACGGCAAGCCGGTCGCGAACCGCGTGCAGCCGGGCAAGCGCGCGCGCTCGACGCTCGCGCCCGAGCTCGTGTTCGAGAAGGGCTCGCGGCGGCTGATGATGGCGCTCGGCTCGGCGGGCGGCGCGTCGACCGCGAACTACGTCGCGAAGACGCTCGTCGGCATGACCGATTGGGGGATGACGATGCAGCAGGCGATCGCGCTGCCGAACTTCGGCTCGCGCAACGGGCCGACCGAGCTCGAAAAGGGGCACGTGTCCGATGCGCTCGCCGATGCGCTGAAGGAGCGCGGACACGACGTGCGCATCGTCGAGCTGGGGTCGAGCCTGCAAGGGATTCAGCGGATCAACGTCGAGGGGCGGTCGGTATGGTTCGGCGGATCGGATCCGCGGCGCGACGGCGTCGTGGCGGGGGATTGAGCCCGCCGCGGGCGCCGCGTCTCGCGAAAAGCACAAAAGAACCGCAGCCTTCGCGGCCATGCCGTTCGGTTAAGCGTGGTTCGCCGTGGCCTAGCCTTGCAGACCAACGAAAAAGGCCGCTCCGGTATCAATCGGAGCGGCCTTTTTGATCTTAGCCGAACGGCATGGCAGCCTTCGCTGCGGGTTTTTCATCGAATAACCGGACGTCGGTTGGACGGACGGTCCGGCCGGACCGTCGCCTACCGTCAAACCACCCCGGCGCCGTGCGCCTGGAGATCGGCGTGATAGCTCGACCGCACCATCGCGCCGACGGCCGCGTGCGTGAAGCCCATCTGGTACGCCTCGTCCTCGTACATCTTGAACGTGTCCGGGTGCACGTACTCGCGCACCGGCAGGTGGTGTTCGGACGGCTGCAGGTACTGGCCGATCGTCAGCATGTCGACGTCGTGCGCGCGCAGATCGCGCATCACCTGCAGGATCTCTTTGGGCGTCTCGCCGAGGCCGACCATCAGGCCCGACTTCGTCGCGACGTCCGGATGCAGCGCCTTGAAATCCTTCAGCAGCTTCATCGAATGCGCGTAGTCCGAGCCGGGACGCGCCTCCTTGTACAGGCGCGGCACCGTTTCGAGATTGTGGTTCATCACATCGGGCGGCGCGGCGTTGAGGATCTGCAGCGCGCGGTCGAGGCGGCCGCGGAAGTCCGGCGTCAGGATCTCGATGCGGGTCTGCGGCGACTGCTCTCGCACTTCGCGGATGCACTCGACGAAGTGGCCGGCGCCGCCGTCGCGCAGGTCGTCGCGGTCGACGCTCGTGATCACGACGTACTTGAGCTTCAACGCCGCGATCGTGCGTGCGAGGTTCTTCGGCTCGTCAGCATCGAGCGGATCGGGCCGGCCATGGCCGACGTCGCAGAACGGGCAGCGGCGCGTGCACTTGTCGCCCATGATCATGAACGTCGCGGTGCCCTTGCCGAAGCATTCGCCGATGTTCGGACAGCTCGCCTCCTCGCACACCGTGTGCAGGTTGTGCTCGCGCAGGATCGTCTTGATCTCGGAAAAGCGCGAGCTGCCGGTGGCCGCCTTCACGCGGATCCAGTCGGGCTTCTTGAGCTTCTCGATCGGGATGATCTTGATCGGAATCCGCGCGGTCTTCGCCTGCGCCTTCTGCTTGGCGGTCGGATCGTACGCGGGCGCGGCCGGTTCGGCGGGTGCGGGGGGAGCGGTAAGGTCAGTCATTCGATTGTTCCAGTGCCTGCTGCGGCAATGCGGCGGCCGCGGTTGCGCCGTCGAGGTTGGCGATCAGACGGCGCACGAGCGTCCGTGCGACTTCGTGCCAGTCGGCGGTCGCGCCGAGGCTCGCCATGTCGATCGTTTCGAGTCCCGCGTAACCGCACGGGTTGATCGCGAGAAACGGACGCAGATCCATCTTCACATTGACGCTCAGACCGTGATAGCTGCAGCCGTTGCGGATCTTGAGACCCAGCGCGGCGATCTTCGCGCCGCGATGCGGCCCCGATTCCACGTAGATTCCGGGCGCGCCGGCCTTGCGGATCGACGCGAGATTATACGCCGCGAGCGTCTCGATCACGGCCTCCTCGATCCGCGTGACGAGCGTGCGCACCATCAGCTTGCGCCGCCTCAAGTCGACGAGCAGATAGGCGACGATTTGCCCCGGACCGTGATAAGTGATTTGCCCGCCGCGGTCGACCTTCACGAGCGGCACGCCGCTGTCGGCGACGAGCAGGTGCGACGGATTGCCGGCCTGGCCGAGCGTGTAGACGGGCGGATGCTCGACGACCCAGATCTCGTCGTCGGTGTCCGGCGTGCGCGCGTCGGTGAACGCTCGCATCGCGTCGAAGCACGCTTCGTAAGGCGTTTCGCCGAGCCAGCGAACCGTGACGGGCAGCGCGGAGGACGAACACGAGGAAGCCGACGCGGCGGCGTCGGGCGCGGAGGGCGCGACGGAAGCGGGTGGCACGATGGAAACCGGCGAGGCTGACATGGGCGGTAGTTTACCGAAAACCCATGCACCTCGCCGGTGCCCGAAGGGGACGGATCACGCGGCGGCACGCACCGGCGACCACAGGGCGCTCAGACGGTGCGCCACCCGTCGCGAAAGAGCGCGGCGAAGCGCGTCGCGAACCGCACGATGCCAGACACGGCCGCCTGCTGCGGCGGCATGGCGATCGAAAACGACACGCACGCGCTCGTCTCGCCGTCGGCGCTCAGCCACAGCCGCTCGCCGCGCCGCAGCTTCAGCGTCTCGCCCGGCGACAGGAAATAATCGTGGACGTCGTTACTGCGCGTCGCCCACACGGACGCGCCGCGAACGCTCAACCGCGTGCTGCGCACCACCTTCATCGGCACGGTTTCGCCGGGCTGGATCTCGAACGTAATGCTTGAAGAAATCTCTCTCATGACACGCTCCGCCAAAAGTGTTCCAGTGGCTACAATCGTAGTGCGCACAAGGCTTGGCGCAAAACGATCGATTTTCACGTGCTAGTGAGAAAAACTAACCGATGAACCTGCGTCAACTGCCGATGCTGAACGCGCTGCGCGTGTTCGAAGCCGCCGCGCGGCACGAGCGCTTCTCGCGCGCGGCGGACGAGCTGTCCGTCACGCACGGCGCGGTCAGCCATCAGATACGCGCGCTCGAAGCCGAGCTCGGCGTGCAGCTGTTCGCGCGCCACGGCAAGCGGCTCACGCTGACGGACGCGGGCGGCCGCTACGCGCAGCAGGTGCGCGCCGCGCTGACGCTCATCGCCGACGCGACCCGCGACATCCGCGCGAGCGACCGCGACAAGCGGCTCGTCGTGTCGACGCTGCCGTCGTTCGCCGCGCGCTGGATCACGCCGCGGATCGGCCCGTTCATCGAGCGGCATCCGGAAATCGATGTCGAATTGCGGGCGAGCGACGCGCTCGTCGACTTCGCGCGCGATGACGTCGACGTCGCGATCCGCTTCGGCTACGGCATTTATCCGGGGCTGTACGTCGAGCCGCTCCTCGACGAGACCTTCTTCCCCGTCTGCGCGCCGACGCTCAACGGCGGCGTGCTGCCCGAAACGCCCGCCGATCTCGCCCGCTATCCGCTGCTGCGCTCGGACGACGAGCTGTGGCGCCCGTGGTTCGACGCGGCGGGCCTCGACACGTTGACCGAGCCGAAGCGCGGCGTGCTGTATCAGGATTCGTCGAATCTGCTGCAGGCGGCGATCGACGGTCAGGGAATCGCGCTCGTGCGGCGCTCGCTCGCGGTGCCGGAGCTGGCGGCGGGCAGGATCGTGCGGCTGTTCGACATCGCGGGGCCGAGCCCGTGGCACTACTTCTTCGTGTGCCCGCCGTCGCTCGCGCAGACACCGCGCGTACAGGCGTTCCGGACCTGGCTGCTGGAGGAGATCGCGCGCTTCAACGCGGTGTGCGCGACGCTGGAGGCGCAGCACGCGGCGGCCTGTGCGGCCGCGCGTGCGCGAAGGGATAGTAGGACTGGCGGGGACTAGCCTGGCGGCCAGCCGTCAGAGCACGACCTTGACCATCGGGTGGCCGGTCAGCGCCCGGTAGATGTTGTCGAGCTGCGCCTGGCTCGTCGCCCGCACGGTGATCGTGAGGCCCGTGTAGTTGCCGCCGCTCGACGCACGCTCCTCGATCTTCTCGAGATCGATCTCGTTGTCGTGGACGCTCACGACCTTGAAGATCGTGTCCTTGAACTCCGGATGCGCGCGACCCATCACCTTGATCGGGAAATCGCACGGAAATTCGAGCAGCGTTTCCTTGGGCGTCGCGATTTCGCCCGTCAGCTCGACGGTCTTGTTTGATTCGGTCATGTCGTTCTCCACGCGTCGAGGGCCGGGCCCGCTCAGACGCTTTCCATCTCGTGCGCCTTCGCCCGCTGGTACGCGGCGTACAGCGCCTCGAACACCGGGCCCGGCCGGCCGCCCTGCACGGGCAGGCCGTCGAGCAGGGTCACGGGCAGGATTTCCTTCGTCGCCGACGTGAGCAGGATCTCGTCGGCCGCGCGCAGTTCCGCCTCGTTGATGTCGCGCGCGACGAAGCGAATCCCGCACGCCTGCGCGAGCTCCTCGACGAGCGCGTAGCGGATCCCTTCGAGAATCCTGTTGCTGCGCGGCGGCGCGACCAGTTCGCCGTTCTTCACGATCCACACGTTCGACGACGAGCCTTCCGTCACGTTGCCGTCGCGCAGCTGGATCGTCTCGACTGCGTCGCGCTCGGCCGCATGCTGCGCCATCAGCACGTTGCCGAGCAGCGACACCGACTTGATGTCGCAATGCAGCCACCGGCGATCTTCGGCCGTCACGCAGCGCACGCCCTGCGCGCGCTGCGCGTCGGTCGGCAGCGACAGCGGGCTCGCCATCGCGAACACCGTCGGCACCGCGTTCAGCGGAAATGCGTGGCCGCGCTTCGCGACGCCGCGCGTCACCTGGATGTAGACGATCGCGTGCTGGCCGTCGCCGAGCGCCGCCGCGTTTGCGTCGACGATGCGCGCGACGAGCGCGCGCCAGCCCGCTTCGTCGTGCGGATCGTCGATGCCGATCTTCTTCAGGCTGCGCGCGAGACGCGCGAGATGCTGCGCGATCCGGAACGGCGCGCGGCGCGCGCCGTCGGCGTAGATCGGCACGACTTCGTACACGCCGTCGCCGAAGATGAAGCCGCGGTCGAGCACCGGTACGCGCGCTTCGGACAGCGGCACCAGTTCTTCCCGCGACGCGACGCTCAGGTAGACGGTCGGTTCGATATCGGCTTGGCTCATGGCGTTAAACGAGTGACGAAATCATGACGAAGGAATCCGGTCCGGATGAATCCGGTCCGTAGGACCCCGGCCCCGAGAGGCCCGGTCCGGCGGGACCCGGACAGCTTACTTCTTTTTGCTGAACATCAGCAGGATCGAATCCCAGATGCGGCCGAGGAGGCCCGCTTCCGGCACCGGCTGCAGCGCGACGACCGGGAATTCCGCGATCGTCTTGCCGTCGGCGACGAGCTTCACCGAGCCGACCGTCTGGCCGTCCGCGAGCGGCGCGATGAGCGGCGCGTTCAGCGCGACTTCCGGCTTCACCTTGTCCGCCAAGCCGCGCGGCACCGTGATGAACTGATCCTTCTTCACGCCGACCTGCACGTTGTTGCTCTTGCCCTTGTAGACGCGCGGCGTGTCGATCGCCTGGCCGGCCTTGTAGAGGCGCACCGAATCGAATGCGGTGTAGCCGTAGTTCAGCATCTTCATGCTGTCCTGCACGCGGTCGCTTTCCTTCGTCTCGCCCATCATCACGGTGACGAGGCGGCGCGTCGCGTCGGTCGCGCCCGGCAGCGAGCGCTTTGCCGACGCGATCAGGCAGTAGCCCGCCGCCTGCGTGTGGCCGGTCTTCAGACCGTCGACGGTCGGGTCGAGCCACAGCAGACGATTGCGGTTCGGCTGCCTGATGTTGTTGTACGTGAAGTCCTTGACCGAGAAGATGCTGTAGTAGTCCGGATAGTCGCGGATCAGGTGCGTCGACAGCTTCGCGAGGTCGCCCGCCGTCGTGTAATGCTGCGGGTCGGGCATCCCGTTCACGTCGGCGAAGTGCGTGCCCTTCATCCCGAGGCGCTGCGCTTGCGCGTTCATCATGTTGACGAACTGCGCTTCGCTGCCGCCGACGAGCTCGGCGAGCGCGATCGCGGCGTCGTTGCCCGACTGGATGATCATCCCGTAGACGAGATCGTGCACGCTGACGGGCTTGTTCGCCTCGATGAACATCCGCGACTCGTCACGGCCGACGCGGCGCACCGCTTCGCCCGGCGTAACGATCTGCTCCATCGTGATCTTCTTCGCATCGAGCGCCTCGAACACGAGGTACGCCGTCATCAGCTTCGTCAGCGACGCGGGTTCGACGCGCTCGTCTGCGTTGCCCGATGCGAGCACCTGATTGCTCGTCGCGTCGACGAGCGCCCATGAGCGCGCATTCACGCCGGGCGGCGGCACCGCGCCCGGCGCATATGTGGCGGGTGCGCCCGTCGGCGCGGCGGCGGGCGCGGCGGCCGCGTGCTTCGCCTTGGCGGCGGGCTTCGCCTGCGCGACGGCGATCGTCGACACGAGCGCGGCGGGCAGCACGACGCCGAGCGCGACATTACGCGCGGCGACGGCAAAGGCGGTGGAGGTGGCGAGTGACGTGAGGCCGAAGGAAGACAGACGCATATCGATTCAGGCTGATGGCAGAAATTGCAGCGCACACGGGGCGCGCGGTTGAAGGGCCGGCGGCGGCGTTCCGGCGGCATTTCTGGGAAGGAAGGCTCGCGAAACGCGCCGATTGGACAGGCGGCGGCGCGATCGGTTCGCTAAGCGAAAAGCGGCGCGGCGGCCTGCACGGCGCATCGGACGTCCGTGCGGACGGGCCGACGCAAAACCCCGCCATTATACGGAAGTTCGCAGCGGCGCTTTTCGGGATTGGGGAGCTTGTCACGTGGCGGGCGGTGTGATTCCGTCGCGGCGGGCGGGCCGGCGGCCGATCGCGGGTCGATCTCTGGCCGATCGTTTGTCGATCACGGACGGAACGGTGATCGCGCCGGACGCCCGTGTCGCGTGCCGTAATTACCATGCAGTCGTCCAAGCCGCGTGCCGCGCCGCTCGGTGTCGCTCGGTGTCGCTCGGTGCCGTGCCGCTCGGTGCCGCTCCGTGCCGCTCGGTGCCGTGCCGCTCGGTGCCGCTCGGTGCGGTGCCGCTCGGTGCCTCTCGGTGCCGCTCCGTGCCGCTCGGTGCCGTGCCGTGTGGTGCCGCGCTGCGCCTGTCGTGCGACTCGACCGCGCCATCCATGCACGCCGAGAGATGCAGCACCACGCCGCAGCGATCCGCCGCAACGCGTCCGGCGCGGCGAACGTCCGACATCCGCCCGCTCGTCGCTCGTCGCTCGTCGCTCGTCGCTCGTCGCTCGCCGCACGGCTCACGGCTCACGTCGAAACGAAACGCCGCTCGTCGCGCGTCAGCGCCACGCGCCGACGACGACGCGCTTCAGGATGTGCAGCTTGCGATGGAAGAAGTGCTCGGCGCCCGGAATCACGACGACGGGCAGCTCCTGCGGCCGCGCCCAGTCATAGACCGACGCGATCGGCACCGTGTCGTCGTTCTCGCCGTGGATCACGATCGTGTCTTCCGGCACGTCGGCGACCTGCCAGCGGCTCGCCGCCGTGCCGACGAACACCATCCGCTCGATCGCCTGCCCCGCGTCGCGCAGCCGCTTGCCGACATGCGATAGCACGAACGTGCCGAACGAAAAGCCGGCGAGCACGATCGGCAGCTCCGCGTGGCCGGGCAGCGAGCGCATGTGCGCGAGCACCGCGAGCAGATCGTCGACCTCGCCCGTGCCGTTGTCGTGCGCGCCTTCCGTCGCGCCGACGCCGCGGAAGTTCGAGCGGATCACCGCGTAGTTCAACTGGACGAAGATGCGCGCGAGCGTCTGCGCAACCTTGTTGTCCATCGTGCCGCCGAAGAGCGGATGCGGATGCGCGACGAGCGCGATCCCGCGCGGCGCGGCCGAGCCGTCGCGCACCGCGTCGGGCAGGTCGATCGCGATCTCGATGTTGCCGACCGGGCCGGCGATCAGGGATTTCTGGGTGTAGGCGTTCATGCAGCAGCGTGCGGGGTGATTCGAAAAACCGTGCTCAGATTCTCAGTCGCTCGACGACCTGGCCGTCGCGCAGATGCGATTCGACGATTTCGTCGATGTCGTTCTTGTCGACGTACGTGTACCAGACGCCTTCCGGATAGACGACAACGACGGGACCTTCCTCGCAGCGGTCGAGGCAGCCCGCCTTGTTGACGCGCACCTTGCCCGCGCCCGCGAGGCCGAGCGCCTTGACGCGCTGCTTCGCGTATTCCTGCATCTCCTGCGAACCGCAGTTCGCGCAGCTCGGGCGCTCGGCGCCCTTTTCGCGCTGGTTCAGGCAGAAAAAGACGTGGTGTTGATAGTAGGGATCCATGATGTGGCCCATTGCGTGCGGGCGCCGCGTGAGCGCCCCGCGTTGTCGGATGGAATCGGCAGGCGAGTGGCCGATTATAGCGAGCGGCGCCGTTTGCCGCTGGCGCCGCGCGAAGCGCCCGCCGCGCGCCTCGCGAGCCATGCGCGCTCCGCGCGTCCGGCGAGCCAGACGAGCGCCGCGTACGGCCAGATCCACGCGAGCCAGCGCGCGATGCTGTTGAAGTGCACGTAGCGGCCCTGCTGCCAGCCGGACAGCGCGAAATCGAAGAACGGATTGACGGGCAGCACGTTGACGAGCACGAGCGCGACGGCGAGCGCCGCCGCGGCCAGCGCCGCGCGCCACGCGCTCGCGAGCCGCAGCGCGGCGAGCGCGGCGACGAGACCCGCCGCGATGCCGAGCCGCGCGCCGGGCGTCGCCCAGTCGAACACGAGGCCCGTGTACGACTGCATGAACGTCGCGGCCGCCTTCAGCGCGAGCGCGAACACGGTGAAGCCGACGACGAGCCGCACGCGCGGCGCGCGCTCGCGCATCGCGAGCGACGCGACCGCGAGCGCCGCGAACAGGCCGAGCGCGGCAATCAGCGTCTCCCACGCGGAATCGGACAGCAAGCCGTCGAGCCGGCCCGGCCACGCGGGCACGTTCCACGCGGCGGGCGTCCACGCGAGGAGCGCGCCGCGCATCGACACGTCGGCGCTCTCCCAGAGCTCGCTCGGCCAGTCGCCGATGCCGAACAGGAACGGCGACGGAAACAGGATCGCGCCCGCCCACAGCGCGGCGAGAAAGATCGGCGTCGACGCATCGCGCTCGAACCACGCGAAGCGCACGCGCCGCACGACGCCGCGCTCGATCAGCGCGGTCGCGGCGGGCGCGGCGAGCGTCGCGCCGATCAGCGCGCCGAGCGCGTTCGCCGCGAGATCGAGATTCGACGACACACGCGCCGGCAGATACGTCTGCAGCGCTTCCATCGCGCCCGACAGCAGCGCGCCCGCCGCGGTCGCGGCGAACACGGCCGGCACGCCGCGCAGCGGATAGAGCGCGAGCACCGCGAGCGCGCCGAACGGCAGATAGCCGAGCACGTTGGTGACGATGTCGAACGCGGTCAGATAGCGCGGCAGCGGCGCGAGCAGATAGTCGAACGGGCCGATGCCGAGCGAGCGCCAGCCCGTGAACGGATAAAGCGACGCATAGAAGACGAGCGCCGCGTAGACGGCGAACGCCTGACGCGCGAGCGTCGAATGACGACGCTGCCAGCGCGCGGCGCGTTTCATCTCGGCGGCGCCGCGCACGGCGCGGCAAACGCGACAAACGCGGCGTGCGCGGCGGCGTTCATGGCGCGGCGGCGTACGCCTGGACGCCGAGCCACGCGACGAGCTGCGAGACGAGTTCGTCGCTCGCCGTCGCGAGCGCCTGCGCGCCGCCCGCCGCATCCGGCGTGCTCGACGGCGCGCGCGACACGAACGTGCGCTGGCCGAGCACCTTGCCGTCCTGCGTGAGCGTCGCGCGCGCGGTGACGGCCGCGTGGCTCTCCGAGCGGCCGTCGAACACCTGCTCGAACTCGGACAGCTCGACCTTCAGCACGGGCGCGCGCACGCTGTCCCCGCCCTCGAGCACCGCGCCGCGCTGCGACAGCGCGCCGCGCAGCCTTTGCGTCAGCAACTGCGAGGGCGGCGCGGTCCATTTGCTGTCGCGGTACACGGCGATGCGCTGCGCGTCCGTGTACGCGAGCCGGTAGACGAAGCGGTCCGAATTGAGTGCGTCGGGCGCGCTCACGTCGAGCACCTTGAGCGCCGGACCCGCGCCCGCCGACGCGGCCGGCTGCGCGGGCCCGAGGTCGTAGCGGATGTTCGAGAGCGCGGCGGGCGTCCCCGCGCAGCCGTTCAGGCTCGCGATCGTGAGCGCCACGGCGAGCGCGAGCGCCGGACGGCTTCGGCGGAAGAAAGGATCTGACATGAAGTGTGCGTGCATCGCGAATTCCAAGATAGCTTATTTGGCGGGCGTGGCGCTCGGCCACACGAATCCCGTCTCGCCCGGGCCCGGCTCGGCGAGCGGCGCGCCGAACAGCAGGCTGCGCGGATTGCGGCCGACGTCGCCCGCGACGGCCTTCAGCGTGCGCGACGCGTCGCTGACGTTCGTCGCGAGCGCGTTGAAGCGCGGCAGCGTGTCGTAGCGCACGCGCGCGCTCAGCTCGGCGAGCGTGTCGTTCATCGACACGAGCGCCTGCCCCGCGCGATTCAGGTTTGTGACGAGCGGCCCGCCCGGCGCGACGAGCGCGTTCGCCGACGTGAGCGCATGGTTCACGTGCGCCATCGTCTCCGGCATCTGCGCGAGCGCGGGCTCGACCTGCTTCGACAGCTCGGCAACGCCGTCGGCCGCATGCTGCATGCTCGCCGCGGTCGCCTTCAGTTGATCGCGCATGTCCGGCGACAGCATCTCGTTGACGCTCTTCGCGGCGATCTCCATCTGCTTGAGCAGCACCTCGCCGCGCTGCTGGAGCTGGTCGAAGAGACTCGGGTGCATCGGAATCTGCGCGACCGCCTTCGCCGACGTCGGCAGCGGCGCCTGATCGGCGCCCGTGTCGTCGAGCTGCACGAACGCGATGCCCGTCACGCCCTGAAAGCCGAGGCTGCCGAACGTCGAGCGCGTGATCGGCGCGTTCGTGTCGACAAGGATGCGGATCACGATCTCGCCCGGATGCCCGCGGTCGAAGTTGATCGACTGCACCTTGCCGACGTCGAGCCCGCGATAGCGGACCGCCGCGTCGGGGAAGAGCCCCGTCACGTTCGAGCGCGACACGAGATCGTAAGGCACGCGCACCGTGCGATCGACGTTGAACCAATAGACCGCGCCGACGATCGCGAGCAGAAGCCCGATCGTGAACAGGCCGGCCCAGAACGCGTGTGATTTGTTTTCCATGCGGGGATTCCCTCGTTTTACAGCTCGACGTCCGAAGGCGCCGGTTCGAGCGCCGCCCTCGGCAGGCGCGCGCGACGCTCGGGCGGCAGCGCCTGCAGCGCGCGGCGGCCGCGCCGCCCGAGAAAGTATTCGCGGATGAACGGATGATCGACGCCCGCCGCCTCTTCGACGGGCGCGGCGACGAGCACCTTGCGCTCGGCGATCACCGCGACGCGCGTCGACAGCGCGACCATCGTGTCGAGATCGTGCGTGACCATCACGACGGTAAGGCCCAGCGTGCGATGCAGCGTCGCGATCAGCTCGACGAACTCGTCGGACGCGCCGGGATCGAGCCCCGCCGTCGGCTCGTCGAGAAACAGCAGCTCCGGCTCGAGCGCGATCGCGCGCGCGATCCCGACCCGCTTGACCATCCCGCCCGACAGCGCGGCCGGCATCTTCGACGCGTGCTTGCACGGCAGCCCGACCATCTCGAGCTTCAGCATCACGATGTCGTGCAGCAGGTCCTCCGGCACGCGGCCGAGCTCGCGCAGCGGCTGCGCGACGTTGTCGAACACGGTCAGCGACGAGAACAGCGCGCCGTGCTGGAACAGCATCCCCGAGCGGCTGCGCATCACGCGCGCGGTCTCGGCGTCGATCTTCGACGTGTCCTCGCCGAACACCTTGATCGTGCCGGACGTCGGCCGCTCGAGGCCCAAGATCTGCCGCACGAGCGTCGTCTTGCCCGAACCGGAGCCGCCGACGATCGCCACGATCTCGCCCGGGCGCACGTCGAAGTCCAGGTGCTCGTGGACCACGTTGCGCCCGTAGCGCTTCGTCAGGTCGCGCACCTCGATCACGAAATCGTCGTCGCGCGCGCTCATCCGAGCCCCACGTTCTGAAAGAGGATCGCGAACACCGCGTCGGCGAGGATCACGACCGTGATCGACGTGACGACGGACGTCGTCGTCCCTTCGCCCAGGCTCTGCGAGTTCGCCTTGATCCGGAAACCGAAGTGGCACGCGACGAGCGCGATCAGCATCCCGAACACGACGCCCTTGCCGAGCCCGATCCACAGGTTCGCGATCGGCACGACGGACGGCAGCGAACGCACGAAGAAGTTCAGGTCGATGGCGAGCACGAACTTCGCGGCGAGCGCGCCGCCCGTCAGCGCGATGACGTTGGTCCACATCACGAGGAGCGGCATCGCGACGCCCAGCGCGAGCACGCGCGGCAGCGTGATCCGCAGGCCGTGCGGGATGCCCATCACGCGCATCGCGTCGAGCTCTTCCGTCACGCGCATCACGCCGATCTGCGCGGTGATCGCGGAGCCCGAGCGGCCCGCGACGAGGATCGCCGACAGCACCGGCCCAAGCTCGCGGATCACGGACAGGCCGAGGATGTTGACGATGTAGCGGTTCGCGCCGAACAGTTGCAGTTGCTGCGCGGACAGATAGGACAGCACGATGCCGATCAGGAACGCGACGAGCGCCGTGATCGGCAGCGCTTTCGCGCCCGCGGCGTAGACGTTCGCGGAGATCTCGGTCCACGGCATCGTGCGCGGCCGGCGCAGCACCGACAGCAGATCGATGATCAGCCGGCCGAGCAGCCCGATGCCGCCGTACAGATGCTCGCCGAACGTGAAGAGGCCCTGGCCGAAGCGCGTGACCGGATCGATCCGCACGACGGGCTCGGGCGCCTCGCGGCCTTCGTCGAGCCGCTCGATCCGCTCGAACACGGTCCGCTGGTTGTCGGTGAGCGCGAGCCCTTCGGGCAGCCGGCGGCCCCACACGCGCCAGAGCGCCTGCCCGCCGACGTGGTCGAGCCGGACGACGCCGGACAGATCCCACTCGCCGACGGGCTCCTTCGCGAGCCGCGCGATCCGGCGCGCGACGTTGCCGCGGTCGCGCGCGAGGGCAAGCGCCGTCCACTGCCCGTAAAGGTGCACGGTCTGGCCTTGGCTGCCGGAATCGACCGACAGGCCGGGGGGAGTCTGGAAGTCCAAAGGTCGGTTTTGCAAAACGGTGACAGCGGCCATTGTAGCGAACCGCTTCGCCGCGCGAAGTCTCGTTTCACCGGCCGCCCGGCGCGGTGCGGCGGCGCGCGCGCACGAAGCGCGCGGGCTGCACCGGCCGTTCCCGCAGCGCGCAAGCTTGCGATATGCTTTCCGAGCGCCTTCCGGTTGGCCGTCCAGGCGCTTTCATTCTTCGGTCATGTTTCCTTTCGATACTCTCACGCGCTGGATGCCAGGCCGTCGGCCATGCGCCGCTCACGCCATCCCCGGCTCAACGGAAACAGAACAGGAAAAAAAACCGATGCCATTCCCCTTGCGCTTTCGCCGGCGGCGCGCTGCCGCCGCCCTCGTCGCATGCGCGGCGCTCGTCGCCGGCTGCAACGACGACGTCGACCCGACGCCGCCCGCCTCGTCCGACGCGCAGACGCCCGCCGGCACGAAAGCGACGCTCGCCGTGCTCGAGACGACCGATCTGCACACGAATGTGCTGTCGTACGACTATTTCAAGCTCGCCGCCGACCAGTCGCTCGGCTTCGAGCGCGTCGCGACGCTGATCGCGCAGGCGCGTGCGCAGTATCCGAACACGCTCTTGCTCGACAACGGCGACACGATCCAGGGCACGGCGCTCGCCGACTACCAGGCGCTCGTGAAGCCCGTGTCGTGCAGCGACACGCTCGCGATCTACAAGGTGATGAACGCGGCGAAGTTCGACGGCGGCGGGATCGGCAATCACGAATTCAACTACGGGCTGCCGTACCTGTCGCAGGTGACGGGCAACACGTTCGCCATCGACGGCCTGCCCGCCCCGGCGCAGCAGAAGAAGTGCGCGGGCCCGGCGTTCCCGCAGGTGCTCGCGAACGTGATCAGCGCGAAGACGAACGCGCCGCTCTTCACGCCGTACACGATCCTTTCGAAGACCGTCACCGCGACGGCGCCCGACGGCCGCACGATTACGGCGCCCGTGAAGGTCGGCATCATCGGCTTCACGCCGCCCGCGATCATGAGCTGGGACAAGCGCTGGCTCGACGGCAAGGTCTACACGGCGGGCCTGAAGGAGGCGGCCGAGAAGTACATCCCCGAGATGCGAGCGAAGGGCGCGGACCTCGTCGTCGCGATCTCGCACGGCGGCCTCGACAACTCGCCGTATTCACCGACGATGGAAAACGGCAGCTGGTGGCTGTCCACCGTGCCCGGCATCGATGCGATGCTGATCGGCCACTCGCACCAGGTGTTCCCGGACGCGTCGAGCACGATCGCGCAGTTCAACCTGCCGGGCGTCGACAAGGCGAAGGGCACGGTCAACGGCGTGCCGACCGTGATGGCGAACTACTGGGGCAAGCATCTCGGCGTGATCAAGCTCGGTCTCGCGTTCGACGGCAAGACGTGGAGCGTCGACAAATCGCAGACGACCGTCGAGGCGCGCTCGATCCAGAACGCGGACAAGCGCTACGTCGAGGCGGATCCGTCGGTTTCGGCGGCGATCGCGGCCGAGCATCAGGCGACGATCGACTACGTGAAGACGCCGATCGGCAGCACCGATTACCGGATGAGCAGCTATTTCGCGGACGTGGGCGACCCGGGCGCGATCCAGATCGTCAACGAGGCGCAGGCCGACTACGTCGCGAGCTACGTGCAGGCGAACCTGCCGCAGTACGCGTCGGTGCCGGTGCTGTCGGTGAGCGCGCCGTTCAAGAGCGGCTTCGGCGGCGGCACCGACTTCACCGACGTCGCGCCGGGCGCGCTCGCGATCAACAACGCGGCCGACCTCTATCTGTACCCGAACACCGTCTACGCGGTGAAGGTGAGCGGCGCCGACATCAAGAACTGGCTCGAGACCGCGGCGAAGCGCTTCAACACGATCGATCCGACGAAGGCGACCGCGCAGAAGCTCGTCAGCGCGTTCCCCGGCTACAACTTCGACATGTTCACGTCCGCCGATCTGCGCTACGAGATCGACGTGACGCAGGCAGTCGGCAGCCGGATCAAGAATCTCGCGTACAAGGGCGCGCCGATCGATCCGAACGCGCAGTTCATCGTCGCGACGAACAACTATCGCGCGAGCGGCGGCGGCAACTTTCCGGGCCTCGACGGCAGCAAGACGATCTTCGCGTCGCCCGACGCGAACCGCGACGTGCTGATCGCAACCATCAAGAAGCGCGGCCAGCTCACGCGCACGGCCGACGGCGCGGCGCGAAGCTGGCGCTTCACGAAGCTCGCGAGCTCGGTCGCGCACGTGCAATTCGCGTCGGCGCCGAACCTCGTCGCGCTCGCGAACGCCGCGGGCCTCGCCGGCATCACGCAGGTCGCGGCCGACGACGGCTCCGGCAAGGGACTCGCGACCTATGAGATCGATCTGACGCAATGACGAAGCGGGCGTGAGGGGCGCGCAGGTCGGTCGTCGGGGGGGGGGGGGCGGGGGGGCG